>CAIWFP010000079.1 GCA_903911985.1 uncultured Sphingomonadales bacterium | reverse complement strand
CCGTCGCGTGTCATCTCCTCGCCTTGCAGCGGCCATAAAGCCCGCGGCGCCGGAGAGGTCGTGCGGAACGGGGCCTTTGGCGCGGCCTGTCGCCGGGAGACGGTATGGGGGTTTGGGGTGCCAACCGGTTTCCATTGGGAAACCGGCACATCAAGCGCCGCCCCCAAGACTATCCCCTGTTTATACCCCCCCTGTTTATACCCCCCCTGTTTATACCACTAGAAATCCACCGCAATCCCATCACGGACCCAGTCGCCATAGCGGGTGGGGCTGAGGCCTGCGGGGTCTTGCTCGGTGCCTTTGCCGGTGGGGGCGGGGGCGGGTGCCGGAACGGGATCGTTGGTCCAGTGGGCGGGCTTGGCGAAGGGCGCGGGGCGCTGCGTGGCGCGCTTTGGGGGAGGCGTGTCGGACATGGTGGCTAAATGGGCCTGGGCGGCCCGGTTTGCAAGCGTGGTGGGCGCAAGGCGCGCCGGGTGGGCGGAATTTGCGCTTGCCGGGCAGGTGCTTTAGGGCGCCGGGGATGGATGAAATCTCCGGCCTTGCCGCCCGCCGCGCTGCCCTGCGCCTGATCGATGCCGTGCTGCGCCGGGGGGAGACGCTGGATAATGCCGCGCATGGGGCGTGTCAGGGGCTCGCCCCGCCCGACCGGGGGTTGGCGCGGGCGCTGGCGGGCGAGGTGTTGCGCTGGATGGGGGACCTCGACGCGCTGATCGACAGTGCCACCCGCAGCATTCTGCCCGAGGATGCCAAGCCGCGCGCCGTGTTGCGGCTGATGCTGGCGGGGTGGCTGCGGCTGGAGACGCCGCCGCATGCGGTTATCGCCACCGGGCTGCCGCTGCTGTCGGGCGGGCCGAGGCGGCTGGCGCATGGGGTGTTTTCCACCCTCTCGCGGCGGGACGCGAAGCTGCCCGCGCACCCGAGCCTGCCGCCCGCCGTGGTCGCGCGGTGGAGCGTTTCAGGGCGCGAGGCGGGTGCCGAGGAGGCCCGGCTGGAGGCGATTGCCGAGGCGCTGACCGTGCCGCCGCCGCTGGATCTGACGCTGAAGGAAGATGGCCAGACCGCGCATTGGGCAAAGGTGCTGGGGGGTGTTTCTCTGGCGCCCGGCCATGTGCGGCTGGCGCGGGGCTCGGCGGTGGAGACGCTGGAGGGCTTGGATGAGGGGGCGTGGTGGGTGCAGGATCTGGCGGCCTCGTTGCCGGCGCGGCTGTTGGGGGCGGGAGAGGGGCGTTCCGTGCTCGATCTGTGCGCGGCGCCGGGGGGCAAGACGCTGCAACTGGCCGCCGCCGGATGGGCGGTGACGGCGCTGGATCTGAGCGAAAGGCGGTTGGCGCTGGTGGAGCAAAATCTGGGGCGCACCGGGCTTGCCGCCGATCTGGTGGTGGGCGACGCGCTGACGTGGATGCCGACCCGTCTGTTCGACGCCATCCTGCTCGACGCGCCCTGCACCGCCACCGGCACCTGCCGCCGCCACCCCGATGTGCTGCACCGGGTTTCGCCGCGCACCATTGCCGAGATGGCCGAGATTCAGGCGGCGCTGCTGAGCCGGGCGGCGGATTGGCTGAAGCCCGGGGGGCGGCTGGTCTATGCCGTGTGTTCGCAAGAGCGCGAAGAGGGCGAGGAACAAGCCGCCGCTATTGCCGGCAAGCACGGGCTGGCGGTTGAGCCGATTGGCGCGGAGGAACTGCCGGCGGGGTTGCTGCCCACGGCGCAAGGGTGGCTGCGGACCGATCCGGGGATGTTGGCCGAGGCTGGCGGGCTGGATGGGTTTTTTGTCGCGCGGTGGGTGAAGCAGGGGGTTTGAGGGGAAGGGGTTAAGGGTAAAGATGCGAGGGACTCGTTTGATGTGCCGATTTACCCTGTAAATCGGTTGGCGCTTATCTGCCGATTTACCTCGTAAATCGGTTGGCCCTCGCGCTCCCGGGAATGTCTTGCCCAGCGCATCATCTGCGGCGGGGCGCCCTGCCGCGAAGCGGCTTTAAAGCCTGCGGCGCTGAAAGCTTGCGCAGGGCCGAACCCGTGGCGCGACAATGACAGGTAATGGGAGCGCGAGGGCCAACCGATTTACAGGGTAAATCGGCACATCAAACGAGTCCCTCGCATCT
>CAIWFP010000078.1 GCA_903911985.1 uncultured Sphingomonadales bacterium | reverse complement strand
GGCCCCAGTGGGCTTGATGTGAACCGCGCCGGGTATGTCATCAACAGTGCGGTGCATGCCGCGCTCTACGACGTGACCTGCGTGATCCACACCCACACCGTGGCCGGGGTGGCGGTGTCGTGCATGCCGCAGGGCCTGCTGCCGATCAGCCAGGGCGCGCTGCGCTTCATCGACCATATCGGTTATCACGATTTCGAGGGGCCGGCGATTGACGAGGGCGAGCGCGGACGGCTGGTGGCGGCGCTGGGCCAGCACGACGCGCTGGTGCTGCGCAACCATGGTTTGCTCACCTGCGGCCGTTCGATTGGCGAGGCTTTCTGGCTGATGCAGCGGCTGGAAACCGCCTGCAAGATGCAGGTTGCCGCACTGGCAGGTGGCCCGCCGCATTGGCCGAGCATTGCGGCGCAGCAACGCACCAGCGCCATTTTCGACCGAACCACCGGCAGCGAGCATGTCTCGCGCAGCGGCGCTTTGGAGTGGGAAGCCATGTTGCGCCAGCTCGACCGCATCGACCGGTCTTACCGCGACTGATCAGCCCATTCAGGCTTTGCTGCTGCGGCCACTGCCCGGTTCAACAGCTTCGCCCGCAGCGGCGTGGACGAGGACTTCCATCGCGGCGAGGGTGCCTACGACCGCTTCGCCGGCGATTCCGGTGTCCAGCCCCGTTCGCGATAGAGCAGGCGCCGTTCTATGCGGTGCGGCTGTCCCCGGGCGATGTCGGCACCTGCGGCGGGTTGATGACCGACGGGCACGCGCAGGTATTGCGCGAGGGCCGCTCGGCTATCGCGGGGCTCGGCGCCACCGCCAATTCCACTACATCGGTGATGGGCCGCTCCTATCCCGGCGCCGGGGCCAGAATTGGCGCCTCGATGGTGTTCGGCTTCATCGCCGCCCGCCATGCCACGGGGCCAATGTTCAGGACGCACCCATGAGGCGGGAGGCCACAGGAGTGTCGCTGCAAAAGTGTCGTTGATTGTCGCGGGGTAGGCCGTCGCGATTGTCGCGGGGGCGGGCGCTGTGTATGGCGCGGGGGCAATGCAGCCGGCAATCTTTTCCACCCGGGCCAATCCCTTCGGCGGGTCCGGTCTCAGTCGGCTGATATCGGCTTTGCTGTCGCTGGTCATGCTGGCGCTGTTTCTGTGGATGATGATCGAGATGGGGCTGGTGTCGATGGGCACCAGCGGGGCCGATAAAAGGCTGACCGCGGTTCCGCTTACGGCGTCATCCGGCGCGGTGCACAAGAGCGCGAAGGCCCGCACTTCGTCCAGCCATCAGACCAGCCAACCGCAGCCGCAACCCCAAGAGGCGCAACCTAAACCCGCCCGTATTTTGTGGCTCACCCACGATGAATTCGCCGCCGCCGACATCTCCCGCCTGCCGCGCCACGAGGCGGATCCCGGTGATACGAGCAGTCAGAACAGCGGCTCGACCTATGGCCCGGGCGAGGGGCCGGGCGGTGCGCAATTGTTCAACGCGGCATGGTATCGCGAGCCCACCCATGCCGAACTGGTCACCTATCTGCCCGAGCGGGTGGATCCGGGCAGCTGGGCGACCATCGCCTGCCGCACAGTGGCGAATTTTCATGTGGAGGATTGTCAGGAACTCGATGAATCGCCTCCCGGCTCCGGCCTCGCGCGGGCCTTGCGCCGGGCGTCCTGGCAATTTCTGGTGCGCCCGCCCCGGGTGAATGGCGTGGCCAAATTGGGCGGCTGGGTGCGTATCCGTTTCGATTTCACCCGGCCCAGCGCGGGGTAAGCCGCCCGGCTTCTGACGGGTTTCTCCCTGTCTCTGCCGTATCAGGGTCGCTGCCGTCTCAGGTCAGAACCGGCGCGCCACGCCCAAATAGAATTGCCGGTCGGGGCTATCATGATTGAGCCCCGCACCGCCGCCGAAATCGAACTGGGTGTTGCCATTGGCCTGCCATGCCAGCGAGGCGGTGGCGATAGCCCGGGTGGAGGAGCCGGTGGGATCGCGGTCGCGCATCAGGCTGAGATCCATGCCGAGCGAGACACTGTCACTCAGCGCATGGCCTAGGCCGATGGCACCGCCAAATGCCAGATGCCGCCCGTGGGCGCTTTGATTGACGGCGGCATCGATCTCCGGGGTCAGGCCCAGTTGCCAGCCATGCCCCAGCGCCAGCGCGATGGGCAGCCGCGCCCCGCCGCCCCAATCGCCGGCGCCCACCGGAACGCGGCCTGTGGGCAGGGTGGCGAAGATCTGTACGGCGACCGGGCCATTAGCCCCGGGCAGCCCATAGAGCAGGCCCAATGTCACATCGCCAACCCGGCTGGCGGAGGCGAGGACGTGGTTGGTCAGATCGCTGGTGCGGCTGGTGCCCAGCATTTGCCAGCCAAGCTGAGCCTCAACATTGGCACCCAGCCCCACCCGCAATTGCGTGGCGCCAAAGCTCCAGCTGTCGGTACGGCTATTGGCATCGTGCTGCTGCTGCCATGCGGCCAGCCCGCTCTCTAGCATGAACTGCCCCGGCGGCGTGACGCAGGGCGGCGTGGTTTGCCCGGGCCGCTCCGCGCAAAATTCTCCCGTATCGGCCAAGGCGCTGACGGGGAACAGGCCGAGCAGCACGGCGAGCGCGCCGGGAATCATGGAGCGGAGTGTAGGGCAGATCATCGGCATTCCGTGGCAGTGGCTCGGCACACCACTATTGCGGATCTTCCAGACTGAAGCGATCGCTATCCTCGTCATAGGCGAAGATCTCGGCATAGCGGCCCCACAGGGTCACGGTGCGCAGCGTCTCGTCGGCATATTCCTCGCTCATGTGGTCTTCCAGCTCGTCGCGGAAACGGCGGGCGGGGGCCTGTTTGTTGGCGCGCTCGTCGAGGATGCGGCGGATGTGGCCGGCCAGCGGCACATGGGCCAGCAGGGCCTGCGCAAACAGCGCCTTGCGCGCGTCCACATCGGCACCGGCATATTGGCGGCCAGCGGGGGTGAGCACAAAATCGGCCCCGCGCAATTCGGCAAAGCGCAGCAATTGCAGCGATTCCGCGATGGGCAGCAGTTCGTCGACCTCGAGATCGGCGGTTTCGGCCAGATCGGACAGGCCCGCCTCGCCGTTGAAAGGAGTGCCGTCCACCTCCTCGATAAGGCCCGCAAGGCTGTTGGTGGAGACGCGCGGCAGGGTCATGGCGATGCCCATGCCGGGGAACAGGCCATCGCGTGCCGGCTGGGGCGCGATGGGGCGGGCGGTCATGCGGGCATAGATTTCGTCCACCAGTGCGCGGAAGGCGGGATCGAGGCGGTCGCGCGGCTGGGGCAGCTCCACCTTGATTTCCGCCGCCACCCGGCCGGGATTGGCCGAGAAAACCAGAATGCGGTCGCACATCAGCACCGCTTCCTCGATATTGTGGGTGACAATCAGCATGGCCTTGATCGGCATGTGGCCTTCAAACCACAGGTCGAGCAAATCGGTGCGCAGCGTCTCGCCGGTCAGCACGTCGAGCGCCGAGAAGGGCTCGTCCAGCAGCAGCAGCTTCGGGTCGACCACGATGGCGCGGGCCAGACCCACCCGCTGGCGCATGCCGCCCGACAGCTCCTTGGGGTAGGCGTTCTCGAAGCCATCGAGGCCGATAAGGTCGATAGCGGCAATGGCGCGTTCGCGGCGGATCTCGGCGGGCACCTTGCGCGCCTCCAGCCCCAGTTCCACATTTTCCAGCACGGTGAGCCAGGGAAACAGGGCGAAGGTCTGGAACACCATGGCGATGTCGGGCGGGGCAATGCCGGAGGTGGAAAGCGCCTTGTCGCCCAGAAAACGCACCTGACCCTCGTCGGGATCGATCAACCCGGCGATCGAGCGCAGCAGCGTTGACTTGCCCGAACCCGAGCGGCCCAACAGCCCGACAATCTCGTTCTCGAAGAGGGTGAGATTGACATCATCGATCACCGGCGTGCCCTTGGCCGAGCGGCCATAGAAGTGACGCAGATGCTCCACCTCGACGAGAGGTGTCTGGATGAGCAGGGGGGCGGTTTGGGTGGCCATCTTGCGGGTTCTCTCTGCAGGTTCCGGTCGGCGCGATTAATCAGGAAAGCCGCATGCGCCGCTCGCCATAGGCATAGAGCGGGCGCCACAGCGTGCGGTTGAGCGTGACCACGAAGATCGACATCACCGCGATACCCAGCGCCACGCGCGGGTAATCGCCGGCAACGGTTGCCCGGGCAATATAGGCGCCAAGGCCGGTGGCGGTCAGCTTGTCATGGCCCCAGGTCACCATTTCGGCAACGATGCTGGCGTTCCACGAGCCGCCCGAAGCGGTGAGCGCGCCGGTGACGTAATAGGGGAAGATCGCCGGGATCACCACCTGCCGCCACCACAGCCAGCCCTTCACCCCGAACATGCCGGCGGCCTCGCGCAGGTCGTTGGGGATGGCGCTGGCCCCGGCGATGACGTTGAACAGAATATACCACTGCGTGCCCAGAATCATCAGCGGCGACAGCCAGATCTCGACATTCAGGTGCCAGCGCAGAATGGCGATGACGAAAAACGGGAACATGACATTGGCCGGAAAGGCGGCGAGGAACTGGGCGATGGGTTGTAGCCGCTCGGCCCAGACCGGGCGCAGGCCGATCCACACGCCGATCGGCACCCAGATGACACTGGCCAGCGCGATCAGCACCAGCACCCGCACCAGCGTGATGGCGGCATAGCCAAAGGCCGTCAGCCCATCGGCGAGGGTGAGCGTGTGATGGACATAGTCAAAGATCGCCCATGCCGCGCCAGCCACGCCCAATCCCACAGCCACCTGCCAACCCAGCTCAACCCAGCGGTTGGGCGGGCGGACAGCGGCAGCCTTGTGCTGAAAACCCCGGTCGAACAGCAGCAACAGCATCGCCGGCAGCTCGAACACGCGAAACAGCCAGTCAAACGCGGTGGTGCGGCGAAACAGATCATAGGCCCAGCTGTTCGGCTGGTCCGCGCTGGCGGTCTGCTCGCAGCGGAACCGATCAGCCCAGGCGACCACCGGGCGGAACACCAGCTGGTCGTAAATCAGGATGACCACGCCCATGGCGCCCACCGCATAGGCCACCGCGTGAAAATCGCGGGTCTGGATGGCCAGCGCCAGATAGGAGCCGATGCCGGGCAGGGTGACGGTGGTATTGCCCACGGTGATCGCCTCTGCCGCCACCACGAAGAACCAGCCGCCCGACATCGACATCATCGCGTTCCACACCAGCGAAGGCGTGGCAAAGGGCAGTTCCAGCCGCAGGAACCGGCGCACCGGCGACAGGCCAAACCCCACACTCACCTCGGCCAGATCGGCGGGCACCGTGCGCAGCGATTGATAGAAGCTGAAGGCCATGTTCCAGGCCTGACTGGTGAAAATGGCAAAGACCGCCGCGCATTCCACACCCAGAATCTGGCCTGGGAACAGGTTCATGAAGAAGGTGACGGTGAAGGTGAGGAAGCCCAGAATTGGCACCGACTGGAGAATGTCGAGCGCGGGGATCAGGATCTGTTCGGCCCAGCGGCTTTTGGCGGCCAGCGTGGCATAGGTGAGGGTGAACAGCAGCGACGCCAGCAGTGCGGCAAACATGCGGAACGTGGTGCGCAGCGCATAGGCAGGCAGGTTCGCCGGATCGATGGTGACCGGCTGGAGCTGCAGGTGGCTGAGCGGTTGAACCACCCCTTCGGCCCCGCGCACCACCATCACCGCCAGCCCGGCCAGCAGCAGCAGCGCGACAATATCGGCACGGCTTGGCGCCTGCAGGCGCAGCATGCGCGAAAAGGCGGGCATGACGCGAAGCTGTGGCGTGTCGTCTGGATGGAAGTCTTCGCTCATCGCGCTACTCGGGATGCTGGCTGGAACATGGCTTGGGGATCCACTGGGTAACGCGGACTAGACGGCGTTTGGCGCGATGGCAATGCGGGTAACCTCAGCGACGGAACAGTTAGCACAGGCCCTTCGACGGAGCTGCCGAGGCGACTTTGCGCAAGGCGATTGAACCAAGGGCCATCGTGTCCGCATCTGCCAAACCCTATCGGAAAGAAACATGACAGTCTGACGACTCGCCACGCCAAGCCGGACCTTGCGCGGAATCGCAAGCAAGACCCGGTCGGGCGGCGGGATCTGGCCTTGGCGGTCGGGCTCGGCTATGTGCGGGGCGCGCTCATACCTTGAGGACGATATCAAAGTGCCGCCCGGCCAGCCTGCCCAAAATCAGAACCCTCGCGTGGTTGCCGGGCGGGGTGGTCCCGGCGGGCGGCCTTTGCTTGCGCGGCTGGCGGCGGGCATTCTTCCGGTCAGCCTTGCTCTCGTGGCCGGTGTTCCGGCTTTGCCGACACAGGCTCTGGCCGGCCCTCCCTTCATCACCGATGACCCCCAGCCGACCGAGCTGCATCGCTGGGAGATCTACAATTCCGTCGGGGGTGTTATCCAGGATGGCAGGACCAGCCTCGATGCCGGGGTGGACCTCAACTATGGCGGGCTGAGGGATGTGCAATTGACCGCCACCCTGCCGCTGCACAGCGAAACCGGCCAGCCGCTGGATGCGGGGGTTGTCCAGCTGGCCGGGAAATACCGCTTCCTTCACCAGCACCCGGGCGTGTTGTCCGCTGACATCGCGGTGTTTCCAAGGGTGTTTCTGCCCACGGGGCGGGGCATCCGGCGGGCACAATTGCTGTTGCCGGTATGGGCAGGGCGCGATTGGGGCAAGTGGAGCCTGCTTGCCGGTGGCGGCTATATGCTCAACCCGGGCGTTGGCCGGCGCGATTATTGGCAGCAGGGCGTGGCTCTCATCCACAAGCTGCGCCCGGGTTGGCAGCTGGGTCTTGAATATTACGGGCAGGGCCGCGACAGTGCCGACAGCCGATCGGTACAGGGCGTAAATCTTGGGTCGATCGTCCATCTGGGCGGCCCCTGTTCCTGGCTTGCCTCGTTTGGGCAGGGTGTAAGCCGGAAACAGACGGTTTTTTACACCGCGCTGAAACTGGATTTGTAACATTTCTGTCTAGGATAGGCCCCATGACACAACAGACCGCTCCATCTTTCGCCATGCGGGCCCTGTCCAAGGTTCCGGCCGTGACGCTGGGTTTCTGGATCATCAAGATCCTCGCCACCACGCTGGGCGAAACGGCGGGCGATGCCGTCAGCATGAGCTGGCTGGGCGAGACCACGGCTTCGGCCACCGGCTGGGGCTATCTCATCGGCACCGGCATATTCATCATTCCGCTGATCGCGCTGATCTTCGCCCAGATTCGGGCGGCTAAATTCATCCCCCCGCTCTATTGGGCGACG
>CAIWFP010000077.1 GCA_903911985.1 uncultured Sphingomonadales bacterium | reverse complement strand
TCCCGCGATTCTGGTGGGCAGCCACAATGATCATTACATGGGGTTCCGGGCAGTCGAATCCCTCGCACACCAGTGGGGCTGCGCCTTTGCCGATGCCGGGCGGGTGGGACACATCAACGCTGATTCCGGCCTTGGCGATTGGCCCTTCGGCCAGTTCTTGCTGGAGCAACTGATCCGCCGCGCCGCGCAGCCCGGTGCGCCACGGGCGCCGTTCCCAGACGGCCACCAGAGCGCGGTATCACCCAGCCTGCCAGAATCGCCCAAAACGCTGCCCCCCAAAGCGCTGCTTGTCGCGGGAGGCTTCCTGCGCCGTGACCGCACTGGATGACATTTCATCGATGAGGGATGGGATGAGGGTGAATTGAGAGCTCGTAATTAGCGATGACTCGCCTGTCATACCACAGCCTAATTCCGGCTGGATAAGCGACCGAATTTACAGCACTAATGAATGCAGAGGACGTGATGACGCCGGGGGGGCGGGGCCTTCAAGAGAAGGGTGGTCCTTGGCGGCGGTATCGTTATTGGCGCATTCAGCGGCGATATCCGGTGCCGTGGCAAACGCCACCCCAGCCCTGCCTGTGGGCGGTACGGTTGCAGCCGGCAGTGCCACCGTCGGCGCGGCAAATGGCGGCAACGTCACCATCACCCAGACCAGCGCGAAAGCGGTTATCAACCCCAACGGCATTGCCATCACCAAATCGGGCGTGGTCAATGTCGGGCGCGGCTTTGTCGCATCCTTGGCGGATATTGCCGACAGCTACAACGGCTGAGCTAGCCAAATTCGGTTGGTTGGAGCCAAACATTTGTTTGGCCTTTCACAGTGAGCCGGCGTGTTTAGCGTGAGCCGCCCGTCAGCGGTATCGCCGACATTTCCGCCCCAGGCAGCGTCACGCCGAGAAGCTTGGCCAGCGTGGGCGCGATGGATCGCATGTCGACAAGGCCAAGATCGTGGTTGGGGGCAATCCCAGTGCCCTTCACCAGAAAGGTGGAGCGCATGCGCGGGTCTGCCGGGAAATAGCCGTGCATGCCCTTGTAGTGCGACGGGCCAACCAGCGGGGCGCTGGCTCCGGCGTAGTTGGCTGCCATCATCCCTTGGCCAAGATTCAGGTAGAAATCGGCCTCCGGGTTGCCGCCATCGTGCTGGATTTCCGCCCGCGTCATGATTTCGGCGATACGGTTGGCCGGGTCGGCTTTTAGCTTGGCGAGGAGGGCGGCGACCTTGTCGCGCAGGCCCGCATCGTCGCGCCGGGCCAGCGCCACCGCGATTGAGCCGCCCGAGTTCCATGGCACCGCGTCCCAACCCGTCACCTTGCCTTTCGCATCCAGCCGCATCAGCCCGGCATCGATGAAGGCGCGGAACAGGTTCAATTCCTGCGTGACCGGGGCAAAGCCGTGATCGCTGACCACCGCGATGGCGGCGTCTGGGTGGGCTGCCATTTCTGCGTCGACCAACTTGCCCACCACCGCATCTATCCGCTCCAGCACGGCATGGGCCTCTGGCGTGTCCGGCCCGGCGTGATGCTGGGTGGTGTCGAGCGCGGTGAGATAGACGGTGATGAAGTCCGGGTGATGCAGGGTGATCAATCGCACGGCAAAGCGCCCGCGTGTCTCGTCTCCGGCCACGCCATCGTCGATACCCGCGGCATAGGGGCCCTCGCTGGCCTCCAGCGCGGGCAGCAGGCCGGGGGTGGACAGGGCGGCCACCAGCTTGGCATCATCGGCCAGCCCGCTGCGCCAGATTTGCGGCAGGTTCCAGTCGATGGCGGTGGCGCCGACGCTGACCGGCCAGTGGACATTGGCGGTGGAAAGGTGTGCAGCGTGGGCAGCATCCCACAAGGTTGGCAGGCGGATGTCCGAGGCATACCAGTACCAGCCGTCATAATTGCTCTGGGTAGGGTCGAAGGTCCAGTTGTTGACCACGCCGTGGCGGGCGGGCGCTGCGCCGGTAATCAGCGTGGTATGGCTGGGATAGGTGACGGTGGGCAGCACGCCCACCACGCCCTCGGCATGGGCGCCCTCGGCGAGAAAACGACGCAGATTGGGCACGGCCAGACCGCGCTGCGGGGCCTCGCTGATATCGGCCGGGCGCAACCCGTCGATCGAGATCATCAGCACCGGACGGGCACTGGCAGGGGCGGCGAGGGTCGAGGTCAGAAGCAGGGCGCCGGCCAGCGGCGCGAGTGTTCCTACGGCGCGCAAGACCCGGCGCCGGATGGTACCAGACGCTGCGGCTTCTGTGGGCAGGGGGCGCGCGGCGGCTATGGTGCAGCGGGGCATGGAAAATCCTTCTGCGGGGGCAGGGTGATGCGCCGCCGCTGGTTTGGGGCGGGGGAAATCAGCCGTGCGGTGGTATTGGCACCACCGTGAAGCCGTGAGGTTGCAGCAATGTGTCGGCGGTGCCACTCTGGTTGGCGGCGGTGAGAGCCTGCCCGGATATGGCCTGCGCCTGCGGGGCAGGGGCAATCTGGCCCGGTGCGATGTGGACTGTGTCCAGCGCGATCGGGCTCAGCCCCTCCAGCGTAGCCGCCGCCGCCAGCACCGAGCGCATGAAGGCCGAGCGCCGCCGCTCGACACAGCACACGACATAGCCGGTGAGCAGGGCGGTATCGGGCTGGCAGTCTGGCGCCAGCGCCACCAGCCGGGCATCGGGCGGGCATTCGGAGGAGAAGAACAGGCTGACGCCGAGCCCCAGCGCCACCGCTTCGCGGATAGCCTCGCGGCTATGCAGCTCCACCTGCCGGGCGGGGCGTACGTCATGGGCACGCAGCAGCGATTCTGCGGCGCCGCGTGTTTTCGAGGTCGGCTCGCGCATCAGCAGGCATTCGTTGGCCAGCGCCGCCAGCGGAAAGCTGGGCTGGCCCGCCAAAGGGTGACCCGCCGGCAGCACCAGCTTGAGATAATCGATGAACAGCGGCGTATAGGCAAAGCGCGGGTCGATCTTGGGGTCGCTGACGATGGCGACATCGGCGCGCGCCTCCAGCAGCTGGCCCAGCGTGGCCTGCGAATTGTCGATATGCACCTCCACGCTGAGGTGGGGGTCGGTGTCCATCAGCGCCTGCGCCAGCCTTGCGGCATAAATCGGCGAATCGGCGGCAAGGCGGATGGTCAGCGGCTCGCTGGCGGGGGCCTCACCCAGCAGTTCTTCTATCTCGCCGGAAATGGCGAAGAGGCGCTGGGCAAGGGCAAGAAGTTCCCGGCCCACCGGCGTCAGCCCCAGGGGTGGTCGACGGCCCTCGAAAACCATTCTGCCGTAGCGATTTTCCAATGCCTTTATTTGTTGTGATAAGGTGGGTTGAGAAATATTCAGCCTTCTTGCGGCACGACTGAAGCTGCCTTCCATGGCAACAGCGTGAAATGCTCGAAGATGCTGATGATTAACTGCCACGGAGTTGGTCTATTTATTTCCATAATATTGCAATTATTACCGTCTCAGGCGAGTGTTTCATTGTGATGACCATGTGACATTTTTGCGTAAGTGTTCCCGTTAAATCCCTATAGATTTTATCTATCGGCGATGTTGTCCATATATATTGGATGTTGCACTGCAACTTTGACAGAGCGGCGCCGCGCATCCGCGACCGCTGCCGTTCGGGCAGGGGGTTTGCTGGCATGCGCCACAATCCAGTTTTGCCATTTCAGGCTTTGGGGGCTCCGATGAACGCCAATCACGCTTCGATCAAAGGTCGTGCCGCAATCAAATCCACCTTTATGCTCTCTGCCGCGGTTGCCGCTGTGCTGGCTGGGGGCCATGCCTTCGCCGCAGATGCCGCCGCTGCCGATGCGGTGAGCGAGACCGCCACTTCCGATATCATCGTCACCGCCCAGCGCCGTGACCAGTCGATCCAGTCGGTGCCGATGACGCTGCAGGCGCTGTCGGGCGAGACGCTGTCGCAGTTCAACGTCGTCACCTTCGACGATCTGCTGAAATACACGCCCAACATTACCTATGGCAGCAACGGCCCGGGCGCCGGCGCCATCTTCATGCGTGGCCTTTCCGCCGGTTTCGTCGGCAACCAGTCGTCGGCTTCCATCGCCCCGTTCCCCAACGTGGCGCTGTATCTCGATGACCAGTCGATGCAGTTCCCCGCCCGCAACGCCGATGTTTACATGGTCGACATGGCGCGCGTGGAAGTGCTGGAAGGCCCGCAGGGCACGCTGTTCGGCGGCGGCGCCGAGGCAGGCGCGGTGCGCTACATCACCAACAAGCCCAATGTCTCCAAGTGGGACGGCAAGGTTGAGGGCAGCTATGGCGGCACCAGCCACGGCGCGAACAATTCCTCGTTCAACGCCATGCTGAATATTCCGGTCATTCAGGACAAGCTGGGCCTGCGCGTGGTAGTCTATAACGAGCGTCAGGGCGGCTACATCGACAACGTCGCCTCGTCCTTCCATCGTTCGAACCTGGATGGTGGCAACAGCTACTGGAACGTGCCGACGGTTGGCGGCCTGTGCCCCGATGGCTTGCCGCCGGTGCATGGTTGCGCTCTGCCGGCCTCGCAGCAATCGAATGGCGGGCAGTACAACAACAATGCCATCGCCGGGAAAGACATCAACCCGGTCACCTATCAGGGCATCCGTCTGGCGGCCAAGTGGGACATCAACGCAGACTGGAACCTGCTGATCTCCGAATCGATCCAGGATATGGATGCGCAGGGGTCTTCCGCGCAGGAGCCGGTTGGCCTCGATTTCCAGCCGCTGGGCAAGCTGCAGACGACGATCTTTGCCCCCAGCTATAACAAGGATCGCTACTGGAACACCGCCTGGACGCTGAACGGCAAGATCGGCGACATCAAGGCGGTTTATACCGGCTCCTACATGACCCGTCATATCGAGGATCAGCAGGACTATACCAACTACTCGCGCACCGCGGCGGGTGCCTATTACCAGTGCACCGGCCTGGCTGGTCCCTACTGGGGCACAGGCCCGGCACATTGCAACTCGCCGGTCGGCTATTGGCACGATTCAGTGCGCAACACCCACCAGAGCCACGAGCTGCGTCTCTCCACGCCGGAAGACAAGCGCATCCGCGTGATCGCCGGCGCCTTCTGGGAGAAGTTCAAGATCAACGACATCATGGACTTCAACTACAAGACCATCCCCACCTGCACCACCGCGCTGATCGATCAGAACGTGGCCTGCTCCGGCGTGGTGCAGACCATCCCCGGCACCACCGCCAATGATCCCGGGCTGAAGGGCGATAACACCGCCTTTGGTGAGGACACGCAGCGCGGCTATACGCAGGCTGCCGCTTTTGGTTCGGTCGATTTCGACGTCACCTCGAAGCTGACGCTGACCGCCGGCACCCGCTACTACCACTATTCCGAATATGAGGTTGGTGGCCAGTATCAGACCTATGCCGGTAACTGCTATAATGTGACGGTTTGCGCGGTGGCCGGTGGCGGTAACCACAATATCGATGCCGACAACGACCATGTCACCTATCACGGTTTCAAGAGCCGCGCGGTGATCACCTGGAAGCCGGAAGATCACACCATCATCTATGGTCTGTTTTCGCAGGGCTTCCGCCCCGGTGGCTTCAACCGCCGCGGCTACTACATTCTGCCTGACGTGAATGGCACCGGCCAGTATTTCCGCCCGAAGCAGTATGCGCCCGATTCGCTGACCAACTGGGAGCTGGGTCTGAAGACCGACCTGCTCGATCACAAGGTCCAGCTGAACCTGTCTGCCTATTACATGATCTGGTCGGGCACCCAGATCGGCTTCTATAACCCGGCGGCAGGCTTTGGTAACACCAGCTTCGTCACCAATGGGCCGTCGTATCACGTCAAGGGTATCGAGGCGCAGGTGGTGGCGCGGCCCACCAGCCAGCTGACCATTCAGGGCGCGATGACCTATAACGACAACAAGCAGAGCAACTCGCCCTGCTTCCCCATCAACAACCCGGATGCCGTGGGCTATAGCGCCAGTGCGCCCAACTGCGTGACCGGCTACTACAAGTCGGGCAACCTCATCGCCGTGGCGAACCCCTTCGGCACGGCTGGCGGTGTCACGCCGTTCACCCCGTCGCTGCAGGCAGACATCCGTCTGCGCTATGATTGGGAAATGCATGGCCTGAAGTGGTTCTCCACCCTGGCGGCCAACTATACCGGCGCGATGTATTCCCAGCCCAACACCTATCCTTCGGGCGATGCGGTTTCGGGTGTGTTTGGCACCACCCAGTATCGCTATCGCCAGCCGGGCTATGCCCTGATGGATGCGTCGCTGGGCTTCGCCAAGGATCGTTGGATGGCCTCGGTCTTTGTGAAGAACCTGACCGATAGCAACGCCTCCACCTTCACCTCCTCGCCGCAGTTCATCAAGGCCGAGGTTCCGGTGCGTCCGCGCACCTTTGGGGTGAAGATCGGCGCCAGCTTCTGAGTAGGCCGGGCGGGGCGCTGGTCGGCATTCGCCGGTTCGCGCTCCGCTACCGGATCTTGGACTGGCCGGGATCAAGGATCGTTAAATTGTCATGGGCGGCACCCAGTGTGCCGCCCTGACTTTCCTGATCCACCGGAATCAAATCACTATGACCAATACCGCAACGCTTGCCCCGCCCTCATCTGACGCCCTTGCTTCGCAGGAGACGTCGCCGCTGGAGGGACAGGTGCGCGCCCTGCGGCAAGCGCAGGCGGGCGGACGCCATGGCGAGGCGCTGCCTGCGGCCCGTGCCTTGCTGGCCGAATATCCTGAAAACCGCGACCTGCTGCTGATCGAGGCGAGCGCGCTGCGCCACCTGAGCCGCATAGCCGAGGCGCTGGATGCGCTGGGCAAGTTGGCGGCGCTGCAGCCCCAATTCAGCCTGATGCATCAGGAGCGCGGCCTGTGTCATATCGCCCGCAAGGACGCCCCTGCCGCCATAGATGCGCTGCTGCGCGCGGTGCAAATCAACCCCGCCCTGCCGCTGGCGTGGCGGATGCTGGAAGGGGTCTATCGCATTTCCGGCGATGCGCAGAGTGCGGCCACTGCCGCTGCGCACACCGCCACTGTGGCCGCGCTGCCGCCCGAGGTGGTGAGCGCCACCGCGCTCTTTTCGGATGGCGATCTGGGGGCGGCGGAAACGATCATCCGCGCCTTCCTGCTGTCCTTTGGCGATCATCCCGAGGCGATGCGTCTGCTGGCGAAAATCGGCATGGCCCGGAAGGTCTATGACGATGCCGAGCTATTGCTGGAGGCGGTGCTGGCGATGTTGCCCGACCACCGGGCGGCCCGGCTGGATTATGCCCAGACGCTGGTGCATCGCCACAAGCACGGGCAGGCGCAGGCCGCGCTGGCGCCGCTGCTGGCCGCTGATCCTGAAAATCACGACTATCGCCTGCTCGCCGCCAGCATCGCGGTTGGCCTTGGCCGGCAGGACGAGGCGATTGCGCTGTATCGCGCGATGCTGGCCGCCTTGCCGCAACGGGCGCCTGTCGGGGTTGATCCGCAGGGCTTGCGGGCCATGCGGGCCGATTTGCAGCTGTGGCTGGGCCATGCGCTGAAAACCGTGGGCGATCTCGATCCGGCAATTGCGGCCTATCGCGAGGCAGCCCGCCTGCGCCCCGCTTTCGGCGATGCGTGGTGGAGCCTGGCCAATCTCAAAACCTATCGCTTCGCCACCGCTGAAATCGCCACCATGCGCGCCGCCGAGCAAGATGCGGCAACGCAGGGGCCGGACAAGGTGCATCTGGCCTTTGCCCTCGCCAAGGCGCAGGAGGATCGCGGCGATTACGCCGAATCCTGGCAATATTACGCGCGCGGCAATGCCACACAGCGGGCCGCCAGCCGCTATCGTGCGGAGATTTTCGAGACCAATACCGCCGAGCAAAAACGCGTGTGCACCCCGGCCTTCTTCGCCGCGCGGGCGGGGTGGGGGGCGCCGGCGCTCGATCCCATCTTTATCCTCGGCCTGCCGCGCGCCGGCTCCACCCTGATCGAGCAGATCCTTGCCAGCCATCCTCAGGTGGAAGGCACGCAGGAATTGCCCGACATCCAGCGATACGCGCTGGAGATGCACGGACGCGACCCTGATTACGACAACCCTCGCTATCCCACCGCGCTGGCCGATCTCTTGGCCGACGATGCCCGTGCCCTTGGTGAACGCTTTCTGGCCGACACCGCCGCCCATCGCGCCGAGGGGCGACCCTTCTTCATCGACAAGATGCCTAACAACTTTCGCCACATCGGGCTGATCCACCTGATCCTGCCGAACGCCAAAATCATCGATGCCCGCCGCGAGCCGATGGCCTGCTGCTTTTCCAACCTGAAGCAGCTGTTCGCCACGGGGCAGGAGTTCACCTATTCGGCAGAGGACATCGCCCGCTATTACCGCACCTATCTCGAGGTGATGCGCCATTGGGATGCGGCGCTTCCCGGCGCTGTCCTGCGGGTCATCAACGAGGATGTGATCGAGGATCTGGACGGGCAGGTGCGCCGTCTGCTGGCCTTCTGCGGGCTGCCGTTCGATCCGGCCTGCCTGGCCTTCCATGAAACACGCCGCGCGGTGCGGACCCCCAGTTCCGAGCAGGTGCGCCGCCCGGTCAACCGTGACGGCATGGACCAATGGCGCAATTTTGAACCTTGGCTGGAGCCGCTGAAGGCGGCGCTGGGCGATGCGCTGACCCGCTGGCGCGACTGACTTTACGGGAGAGCGACGAGAATGGCGCAAGTATACGATCTGGCGGTGGTGGGTGGCGGGGTGATCGGCCTGGCCCATGCCTATGTGGCGGCAAAGGCCGGCAAGCGCGTGGTGCTGATCGAGCGCGACGTTCGGGCCAATGGCGCCTCCATCCGCAATTTCGGATTTATCACCGTCACCGGGCAGGAGCGCGGCGACAGCTGGCGCCTCGCCCGCCGCACCCGCGACATCTGGGCGGATATTGCAGCAAGGGCCGGCCTGCCGGTGGAACATCGCGGCATGTATCTCACTGCCCGCTCGAGCGAGGCGATTGCGGTGATCGAGGCTTTCCTTGCCACCGAGATGGGCGAGGGCTGCCGCCTGCTGGCGCCTGCGGAATTTCGCGGGCTGGCCAATGGCCTCGGTGGGCCGGATCTGCTGGGTGCGCTCCATTCTCCCCACGAGATCCGCCTTGAATCGCGTGATGTCATTCCGCTGCTCACCCGTTGGCTGGTGGAGGTGATGGGCGTGACCATCCTGTCCGAGACGGTGTGCTTTTCCGCCACGCCGCCGCGCCTTGCCACCTCGCGCGGGGTGGTGGAGGCGGGCGCCGTGGTGGTGTGCCCGGGGGATGATTTCGTTACGCTGTATCCCGAGGCCATTGCCGGTTTTGGCGCCGGTTTTGGCTTGCGCCGTTGCCGCCTCTCCATGCTGCGGCTGGGCGATCCGGGCTGGCGCCTGCCGGGGGCCTTGATGAGTGACCTCGGGCTGGTGCGCTATCGCGGCTATGGGGCCCTGCCACAGGCCCGGGCGCTGGAGGCCAAATTGCGGGCCGAACAGCCCCGCCACTTCGATAATGGCGTGCACCTCATCGTTACGCAAAGCGCCGATGGGTCCCTCGTGGTGGGCGATAGCCACCATTACGACCATCTGCCCGGCCCCTTTGCCCCGGCCAGCGCCGAGGAGGATATCCTTGACGAATACGCCCGCGCCACAGGGCAGGCGCCGCCGCCGGTGCTGGAGCGTTGGACGGGTGTTTACGCCGTTTCGGATGACCGCACCTATCTCGTCGACACCCCTGAACCCGGCGTGCGGCTGGTGATCGTCACCAGCGGCACCGGCGCCTCCACCGGCATGGCGCTGGCCGAGCGGGTGATCGGCGATCTGTTCAACCTCACCTTGGGAGAAGATGCATGAGCTTTCCGGTAAAAGCGGTGGTGCTCGACTGGGCCGGCACCGTCATCGATTTTGGCTGCATGGCGCCGGTGGAGGCGCTGGTCGCCGTATTCGCCGCCGAGGGGCTGAAGCTCACCGCCGCCGAGGCCCGCGCCGATATGGGCCGCGCCAAGCTGGACCATCTGCGCGCCATTCTGGCCGAGCCGGGTGTGGCCGCACGCTGGCTGGCGGCCAAGGGGCAGGCGGCGAATGAGGACGACATCGAGCGGATCTACGCCAAGCTGGAGCCGGCGATGGTTGAGGCCGCTGCCCGCGCCGCCAAGCTCATCCCCGGTGCCGCCGAAACCGTGGCCGCCCTGCGCGCCCTGGGCGTTCGCATCGGTTCCGGCACCGGCTATACCCCCGCGATGATGGCCCGCATCGAGGTCGCCGCCGAGGAGCAGGGCTATGCCCCCGACGTGGTGATTTGCGCTGGCGATACCCCCAGCGGCCGCCCATCGCCCCTGATGACCTGGGCCGCGCTGATCGAGATGGATGCCTGGCCCGCCCGCACCTGCGTGAAGGTGGACGATGCGCCGGTGGGCATCACCGAGGGCAAGGAGGCTGGCTGCTGGACGGTGGGCATCGCCGCTTCCGGCAATGAGGTGGGGCTGGATGCCGCCACCTATAACGCTCTGCCAGAGGACGAGCGCGCCCGGCTGGTCGCCCGCGCCAGCGACACGCTGAAGGCGGCGGGAGCCGATTTCATCATCGAGGATATCTCGGAACTGCTGCCGGTGATCCACGAGATCGCCCGCCGCATCGCCGCGGCATGAACGCTGTCGCCACCTTTCCGCTGGAAGGCGCCGGCGCGTTGTCGGCGCCATCACCGCTGGATGCGCCCCGGCGCTGGCTGGCAGCGGCTCCGGAGCCGATATTCGCGATCTACGCCGGGCTGATGGCCTTTGGCACCTATTTTGCCATGTATGCCTTTCGCAAGCCATTTGCCGTGGCCAGTTTTGCGGGTGTGGCGCCGGCGGGAATCTTTGGGTTTGTCGATTACAAGATCGCCTTGGTGATCGCGCAGGTGGCTGGCTATGCCATCGCCAAGCTGATCGGCGTGAAGGTAATTGCCGAATTGCCCGCGCGCTTTCGTATTTGGGGCATACTGGCGCAAATTGGTGCGGCGGAACTCGCCCTTGTGGGCTTTGGCCTGATCCCGGCACCTTGGAACATCGCCTGCCTGTTTCTGGATGGGCTGGCGCTGGGCATGGTGTGGGGCATGGTGTTTGGCTTTGTGGAGGGGCGGCGCCAGTCGGATCTGATTGGGGCGATGCTGTGCGCCAGCTTCATCCTGTCCTCGGGCGTGGTCAAATCGGTGGGCGAGACGGTGCTGCTCAGCCACATCGCCAACCAGTTCTGGATGCCGGCGGTGACGGGCCTGATTTTCATGCCACTGCTGGCGATATGTGTTCTGGGGCTTGCCATTCTGCCGCCGCCCTGCGCCGCCGATATTGCCGAGCGGGTGGAGCGCAAGCCGATGGGGCCAGCCGCTCGTGCCGCGCTGCTGCGGCACTATGGGCCGGGGCTGTTCAGCCTTGTCGCGGTCTATGTGGCGCTGACCGCCTTGCGCGATTTTCGCGATAATTTCGCAACGGAAATTTGGAGCGAGGTTGGCTTTGGCGGCCGGGCGGATGTCTTCACGGTATCCGAACTGCCGATTTCCATTGTGGTGCTGGGCGTACTGGCGGTGTTGACCCTGTTACGCGACAATCGGCGGGCCTTGGGGGTGTATCTGGCGCTGATGGGGCTGGGGCTGGCGGTGACCGGTGTGGCCTCGCTGGCTTTCATGCTGCATGCCATCGGGCCGGTGGTGTGGATGGTGCTGCTGGGTGGCGGGTTGTATCTGGCCTATACCCCCTATAACGCGATGCTGTTCGACCGCCTGATTGCCGCCGGGGGATCCGTGGGCAATGCGGGGTTCCTGATCTATGTCGCCGATTCCAGCGGCTATCTCGGCTCGGTGGCGCTATTGGTGTTGCGCAGTGTGAACGGGGTGAAGCTGCCGTGGGCCCGGTTTCTGGTTGATGCCAGCCTTGTCACCAGCATAGGCGGGCTGGCCCTGCTGGGCGCGGCGGCGATCTATTTTCAGCGCCATATTCCCGCTGCGCGACCGGAGGTCTCATGACCAGTGGCAGACCCGGCATGGACGGCGCGCTGGATGCTTTGCACGCCCTGTTCGATAGTGCGGCGATGGGCGAGACCTATGGCGAGGACATCTCCATCCGCGCCCATATGCTGCAATGCGCCGAATTGGCCGCGGCGCAGGGGCTGGGTGATGCGCTGGTCGCCGCCGCGCTGCTCCACGATATCGGCTGGGGCATGGCGGCGGGGGCGGATGGTCACGAACAGGCTGCCGTCGATCTGCTGTTGCCGCTGTTTGGCGCACCCGTGGCCGAGCCTGTGCGACAGCATGTGGCCGCCAAGCGCTATCTGGTGGCGGCAAGGTCTGGCTATGGTGATCGCCTGTCTGATTGCTCGCGCGACACGCTTGCCGAGCAGGGCGGGCCGTTCACGCATGCGGAATGCGCCGATTTCGAGCGGCTGGAGAGTTTTGCAGCGGCAGTGGCGCTGCGCTATCTCGATGACACCGGCAAGGCCCTCGACGAACCACAAACCTGCTTTGCCGATTACCTGCCGCTGCTGCGCGGGTTGCTGCAGATACATGGAAAATCGCAGCTATAATCCTTGCGCTCACACCATTGCCGCATCACTTAGCGTGCTGATGACCTCCTTGGCCTTGCGCATCGTGCCCATTTCCAAACGGCTTCATGATCCAAAATCACAAAGATTCTGGACCACTCAGAAGGGAGCAGATCAATCGGCATTGCACCCATTGAACCAGGCCGTCAGATGGGGCGAGGTTGCCGCACAATGGCTACGCCCTGAGCTGTGGCTAAGTGTTCGGATATGACTGCCGCCGCCGGCTACCCCAAAACGATCTGCAAATATTAGCGCTGAACAAACAAACCCCAAATATAGCTTCGGGTTGTCACGGAATTGACACTCAGGCGAGGTACTTGCCCCACGTCAGCCCTGTGAGGGCTGTGTTGCCGCCTTTCGGGAGGCGGCCCAACAGGGGGTCTTATGCGCATCATCAAGCTTAAGCTGGTTTCCGTTTCGGCACTGGCCATGCTGGCCGCCAGCGCAGCTCCCGCCCTGGCGGCAGACGCCGCCGATGCAAACACTCCGGACATCATCGTAACGGCGCGTCTCGAAAAGACCGCGCGCTCCGAGCAGGCGGCGGCGATCAATCTGGTGAACATTCAGGCTGCCGAAGCCATGGCGAAATATCCCGATGTCAACGCCGCTGAAGCGCTTGGCCGCATTTCGGGCGTGGCTCTTTCAATCGACACCGCCGAGGGGCGCTTCGTCAACATCCGCGGGCTGGACGGCAACCTCAACGGCGCCACTTTCGGCGGAGCCTCGCTGCTGAACACGCAGGCCGGCGGCACCTATTTCAATGCCGCTGGGCGCGCGGTGGAATTTGACACGGTGCCGGTCGGTGCCATCGACCGTCTAGTGGTCACCAAGACCGGCCTGCCAGACCATGATGCCGAGGGTATTGGCGGCAGCATCGAATTGACCCCGCGCTCGGCCATTAGCCATGACAGGCTGTTCTTCGAAGGCACACTGGGCGAAGGCTATGAGCCAGAGCGCAAGACCTCGATCTTCAACGAGGAGGCCGTGATCGGCGGCGGCTTTGGCGACAATGGCCATGGCGGCAAGCTGGTCCACATTGTGGTAACCCAGTTTCAGCACAATGATGCGCGTGGCTTTGATGACATCGAGGCGGGCTATGCCGACACGCCAGGGCTGGTTGGCAATGTGAATACCGAGGACAAGGCCTTTAGCGCGCTGGAACTGCGCCGCTATCAATACAATCGCCGCCGCTTTGGTTATTCGACTGAAATCGACATTACCCCCAACGACGACAACCGCATTTACACGCGCTTTTCGCTGGCTGGCTATCATGAGCATGTCCGCCGCCAGCGGCTGGAGATCGACGGGCTGGATGGTTCGCAAGGAACCATCGCCGTCGACCCGGCAAACGCCAAGGGCTTTGCCGTGACCGGCGCCTCGGCGGTGAACACGCTGCGCGATGAATATGAAACGCACCGCAACCTGATCGCCCAGCTTGGCGGCGACCATCAGCTTGGCAAGGTCAAGCTGGAATGGCTGGCCTCTTATGTGCGCGCCACCTACGACAAGCCCTATGACATCAATACAACCTTCTCGGGCCCCGGCGATGGCGCCAACGTCGCGCCGGGCTTCAGCGCCACCTATGACAATATCACCAACCCGAATTTCCCGGTGCTCAACGCTTCTGGCGTCAATCTGGCCGATCCTGCCAATTTCATCCTCAAGAAGATCGGCAATTCGGCGGAATACGACAAGGATCAGGAATATAGCTATCAGGCCAAGCTGACGGTTCCGGTCGGATTGGTCGCCGATGACAGCTTCACGGTCGGCGCCAAGCTGCGCTACCGTCAGAAATCCGCGTTGAAGGCTTCATCAGCCACTGTGCACGGTTCGGGTCAGCCGTTGACCGATTTCCTCGGTCACGGCCCTTACACAAACTACTATGACGGCCTGTACAACATCGGTTACTCCGCCAATGGCGACGCCATCTCCGCCGCCTTTGGCTCGCAACTGGCCGTCGGCCCGCTGGGTCAGGCTGATACGCTGTTCAACGACCACGAAGACATCGTTGCCGGCTTTGCCCAATATCAGGCAACGGTGGGCAAGCTGCACGCCTTGGTTGGTTTGCGCATCGAACACACCAAGGCCAGCTATGGCGGCTTCGTCAATGACAGCTATCAGACCATCGCCAGCAGCTACACCAATGCCTTTCCCACGGTGCAATTGCGCTATGAGGTAACGCCGAAGCTGATCGCGCGCGGCACATGGTCCACCGGCATTGCCCGCCCCGGCTTCCTGCAGACCATCCAGAGCGGCTCGGTGGATCTCGGCGGGCAGGTGGTGACCACCGGCAATCCCTACCTGAAGCCGACCACCAGCAACAACTTCGATCTCAGCCTGGAATATTACCTGCCGGGTGCCGGGGTTATCTCGGTCGGCCTGTTTGACAAGGAGATGCGCAACTACATCGTCTCCAGCACGTTCCATGCGCCCTATCCGCTCAGCGGTTCAAACAGCCCGTTCCTCTGGCAATCCTTCGCCAATGTCTCGGGCGCCCATGCGCGCGGCGTCGAACTGGCTTATGTGAACAAGTTCACCAAGCTGCCGCAGCCCTTCGATGGCTTGGGCATTGATGCCAACATGGCCTATGTCGATTCCTCGGTGGCTCTGCATGATGGGCTGGCTAGCCAGCCGCTACCGGGTACCTTCGAATATACCGGCAATGCCGCTGTGTTCTACGAGAAGGGCCCGATCAACCTGCGCCTCGCCATGCAGTATGAATCGAAGTCCTTGTTCGGCATTGGCGGCTCGCCCCACACATTCGATTACGCGACCATCGCCAGCGACATTTATCAGGACAAGCGGGTGACGTTTGACGTTTCGGGCAGCTATGATTTCACTCACAATGTGAAGTTCTACGCCTCGGTGAAAAACCTGAGCAATGCGCCGCTGCGCTTCTACGAGGGCACCAGCAACCGTCCGATCCAGCGCGAATTCTATGGACAGACTTTCGAAGCTGGCGTGAAGGTCAAGCTGTAATCGCGGCCAGAGCCAAAGGAATAATCACCATGCATCGCCTGACCCGGTATCTTGGGATCGCGCTGGTGGCGTTGGGGGCGAATGGCGCCAACGCCGCGCCTGCGGCTCCATCTTTCCATGTGGAGAAATCCATCTCCGCGCCAGACGGCCGGTGGGATTTTGCCAGTTGGGATGGGCCCCATCAGCGTGTGCTGGTAGCCCACGGTCAGGACGTGCTGGTGGTTGATCCGTCCGCTGGCGGCGAGGTGCGGGCCATTGGCAAGCTGGCTGGCGCGCATGGCTTGCTGGCCATCCCCAACAGCGCCACTGTGCTGGTGAGCAGCGGGCATGATGACAGCGTGCGGATCCTGGATGAAACCAGCGGTGCCGAACTGACAAAAATTGCGGTAGCCGCAGACCCGGACGCCATGATCCTCTCGGCTGATGGCCACACCGCCTATGTGATGGGTGGGGATTCGGGCGCCATTTCGATCCTCGACCTAACGCGCGGTGTTGAGACGGGTCGCATAACGTTGAAGCCCGGGCTGGAAGTGCCCATCCTGATTAGCCAGAATCTGCTGGCCGTTAACAACGAGCAGCAAAACGAGATCGAATTGGTCGACCTTGCCTCTGGCAAACCGGCCGGCGCGATCGCCTTGGCCGGCTGCAAGGCGCCCACCGGTTTGGCCTATGCGCCCGAACAAGGGATCGCGCTCAGCAGTTGCGCCAATGGTGTCGCAGCACTTGTCGACATCGCGGCGAAGCGGATGGTTGCGCTTCTGCCTATCGGCCTCGGCCCGGATACGGTGATCTGGCAAGCGGCGAAAAGCCGGTTTCTCGTGCCCTGTGGGCGTAGCGGTACGCTTTCCATCATCCGGCTGGAGGGCCGGCACGCGCTGGTTCAGACAGACGTAAAGACAGAACCGAGTGCCCGCACCGCCGCACTGGATCCTTTAACCGGCAGGCTGTTCCTGCCCGCCGCCCGCTTTCAGGCCGCCACCGGCAGCGAGCGCCCCCCCATGGTTCCGGGAAGTTTCCACCTGCTGGTTATGGCGCCAGCGGAATAGAGCGCTGGGGTTCCGCCACTCAAACCCAAGGTGCGTGACGCACTCTGGCTGCTGCTTCCGGGAAAGGTGAACGCCATGAAGTATTCTATGATTTTGAGCCTGCTGCTGGGTGTGTCCGCCGTTCCGGCGCTTGCACAGGCGCCGGCCCCGGTCGCGATGGTCTCCAGCCTGCCCATGCCAGCGGAAAAGCCAACATTACATTACCTAACCGCCTCCGATTTTTTGCCTCAGCGCGTTTTGGCGTTTCCGCCGGTGCGCGGTTCCGTGGAGGAAGCAGAGGAGCTGGCCACCGTTCACGCGATGATCGCCCACGCGCCTGGCGATCGGCTGGCACAGGCGAAGTGGGACGACGAGCACGAAGATCCCTCGATCTTCAATGATGCCCTGGGCCGCGATCTCACCAAACTGCCGCAGACATGGTCGCTGCTAGTCAGCGTGCAGGACGAGGCCGAGGCAGTGGCGGGCATAGCCAAGGACGCCTTTGGGCGCGAACGTCCCTATGGCATCGATGAAGCCCTGCCCACCTGTGTGCCGGTGGATCGCTCAAAGGCGCAGCGCAGCTATCCCAGCGGGCACGCGATTCTGGGCTATTCGGTTGGCTGGGTGCTGGCGCGGCTGATGCCCGAAATGGCGCATGTCATTCTCGCCCGCGCGCAGGATTATGCGCGCAGCCGCGAGCTGTGCGGCGCGCATTTCCCTTCCGACACCGAAGCAAGCCACGTGCTGGGCTCAGTGGTCGCGGAGCGACTTCTGACTGACCCACGCCTTGCCAATCACATCGCCGCTGCTCGCGCCGAGCTCGCCAGCCACTGATCGCCAGCCATCAGCCATTCCAATCAAACTATCTTCGAACAGGGAAACTACCGATGAACCTCGTCACATATTCTCGCACCATGTTGCTGGCCGGTGCCAGCAGCGTTGCACTGCTAGCGATGCCAGCCTTTGCCGCGTAGCTGCCGATGCGCCCCAGATCACCAACAGCGATGACATCATCGTCACTGCCACCAACGTAAACAAGGCAACGCCGATCACCGCCTCGATTCACACCTTCGAGCCGCAGGCCATCATCAGCCGCTCGATCATCGAGAACAGCATCGCGCCCACCGCCGATTACACGCAGGCGATTATGTTTACCCCGGGCGTCTCGTTGGTGCCCAGCTCTGGTAACGGCGTTGGCCTTGGCGATACCAAATTCAACATGCGCGGCTTTATCGATGGCCAGTATAACATCACTTATGACGGCATTCCGTTCAACGACTCGAACGATCCCACCCACCACTCGACCTCCTATTTCCCCAATGGCACCTACGAGCGCATCATCGTCGATCGCGGCCCGGGCAGCGCCACCGATCAGGGGCAGGCCAGCTACGGCGGCAACATCCACCTCATCTCGCGCGAGGCGACCGACAAGTTCTTCATCGAGGGCGAGGGCGTCTATGGCAGCTTCAACACCATGCTGGGCCGCCTGACCGTCAATTCGGGCAATATGGAAAAGCTGGGCGATCTGAAGATCATCGCCGTGGGCGAATACAAGAAGACCAACGGCGCGCTCTCCAACCAGCCGGGCTGGTGGGGCAATGGCTATGTGAAGATTGAAAAGCCAATCGGCTCGAATGCCCAGTTCAGCATTCTGGCCAACTATAACCAGAGCCTGTTCAACCAGTCCGACGCGGCGGGCGGCTCAACGCTCGATCAGACCACACTTTATGGCAAGCAGTTTGGCGCAACAAGCAAAGCCAATCCCGGCTTCTATGCCAACGCGCAAAGCCAGTTCAACTGGCAGAACAAGACCACCGACATGGAAATCGCCCGCTTCCAGTGGAAGCCGACGAGCAACCTCACCATCGACAACAAGCTCTACACCTACTTCTACAAGAACTTCACGGTGTCAGCCGAGGATTCGACCACGCTGCTGTGCCAGATTGGCCTGCCCTCGAGCGTTGCCGGTGATTGCAGCAATTCCTACGCAACCTCGGTTCTGGCCTATAACGCGCCCGGCAAGGGCGGCGGTGGCGGCAGCACCGTGGTGAAGACGGGCGGCATTCCCGACGTTGCCGGCTACACCAAGGTCAACCAGTATCGCAACTGGGGCGACATCCTGCAGATTGACCTCAAGACCTCCATCGGCACAGCCAAGGTCGGCACCTGGTACGAGCACTCGCAGTCGCATCGCTATCGTTATGATTATGACTTCACCGCTGCGGCCGCGGCCGGCGGTATCAGCAACTACACCTTCGACTTTTCCATCATGAACGATGGCAATTACTGGAACTATAACCAGGTCGACACCACGCAAAACAAGATGCTGAACGGCAATTATGTGCCCGCCTACATCAACTATGACGAGCACACGAGCTGGGAACAGATCGAGGGCTTCGGCGAGTTTGAGTTCAAGCTGCTCGACGACAGGTTGACGATTACGCCGGGTGCCAAGGTCATGGACTTCACCCGCAAGATCAACACGCCTATCGCCGCGCAGAAAGTTCGCCTGGGTCTGGATACCAAGCAAAGCTACAAGCCATTCCTGCCTTATTTCACGGCAAACCTGCTCATCCAGCCAAATCTTTCGGTCTATGGCCAGTTCGCCAAGGGCTTCATCGTACCCACGCTGGGCGGCAGTTTTGAATTGAAGGGCACCTCCGATCCTAACGTGCCGTTTGCCGGTGTTCCGACGAAAACCACCAACTACCAGGCGGGTGTGGTCTATGCTGGCGACCGTCTGAACATCGACGCCGATGCCTATTATATCGAGGCGAGCAGCTCGACCTCGGTTGATCCCGCCAACCCCGGCAACGTCAAGGTCAACCTGGATCCGGCGCTGTATATCGGCATCGAGGCACAGGCCAGCTATGTGGTGATCCCCGGCCTGACCGTGATTGCCAACGCCACGTTGATGCAATCCAGGGATCAGTCCACCCACACCTCGCTGACGATGGCACCAAACTATACGGCAATGCTGGGTGCCGTGTATAGCAAGGGTCGCTACAAGCTGAGCTATCTGCACAAGTTCACCGGGTTCCAGTGGGTTGATGGTGCCAATACCGTTGGCCTTCACCCCTACAGCTATGGCGTATTCTCGGGCAGCGCCACATTTGGCCACATCACCGCCGGGATCACCGTGAACAATCCGCTGAACAGCCGTCCGGTCACCGCGCAGTCGGGCGCGCCCGGCGCCACGACGACCTACCTGTACCAGGCTCCGGCCAGCTACGAGGCTCAACTCAAAATTCGCTTCTAAACGCTTTGAAAATGGCAATACCGGAGGGCCAGGGAATTACCCTGGCCCTTTTCTTGTCCGTCGTCAGAACATTCGGCACAGATCGCGGCGTAAATTAGCGGAGGGCGGGCCTCG
>CAIWFP010000076.1 GCA_903911985.1 uncultured Sphingomonadales bacterium | reverse complement strand
GCCCGCCGCATCCAGCAGGCGGCGCAAGACCTCGCGGTGTTCAGGGCGCATGTCCTTCTCGATACAATCGGCGCCAAGGCTCTGCACCTCGCCCCGCACGAAGAGGCCCGCCTCATAGATGGAATCGCCCAGCGCATCGCCGGCGTCGCCCAGCACCACCAGATTGCCGGCCTGCGCCATGAAGGCGCTCATCGGGCCGATGGAGCCCTTCACGACAATGTCTGCGCCCTTCATCGAAATGCCGCAGCGCGCCGAGGCATCGCCCTCGACCACCAGCAAGCCGCCATGGGCCGTCGCCCCGGCCGACTGGCTGGCATCGCCCAGCACCCGCACCTCGCCCGACATCATGTTTTCGGCCACGCCAACCCCGACATTGCCGTGGATGGTGACCCGGGCCTGCTGGTTCATGCCGGCGCAGTAATAGCCCGCGTGGCCCAGTATCTCGACCTCGATGGGGGCATTGAGCCCGGCGACCAGCGCGTGCTGGCCTTGCGGGTTCAGCACTTTCCAGCGCGTCTCGTTGGTATCCGGCGCCAGATCATGGAGGCGCTGGTTCAACTCGCGCCGGGTGGTTGTGGCAAGATCAACGCTGATCATCAGTTGCGCTCCCAGGCATAAACGCGGGCGGGCTCGGGCTCGAAAACGCGGGCGTTCTCGATGCCGGGCAGGCCGACGAGCGCGCGATATTCCGAGCCAAAGGCGACATATTGGTCAGTCTCGGCCATCACCGCCGGTTTGCAGGAGATGGGATCGCGCAGCACGGCAAAGCCGTTTTCGGTGCCCACCACAAAGGTGAAGAAGCCGTCGAGATCATCCAGCCCGGCCTCCATGGCCTCGGCCAGACTGTCGCCCTCGCGCATGCGCCATGTCAGGTAGCCAGCGGCCACCTCGCTGTCGTTGTCGGTGACGAAGTGGATGCCCTTGGGCTCCAGCATGCGGCGCAGCGAGCGGTGGTTGGACAGCGAGCCATTATGCACGAGGCACTGATCGGCGCCGGTGGAGAAGGGATGGGCGCCATCGGTGGTGACGGCGCTTTCCGTGGCCATGCGGGTGTGGCCGATGCCGTGGCTGCCGCTCATGCCCGACAGGCCAAAGCGGGTCGAAACGTCGGCGGGCAGGCCTACTTCCTTGTAGAGCTCGATCCGCTGGCCAGAGCCGATGACGACAATGTCGGGCCGGTTGAGCGCCAGCCAGGCACGGGCCGCCTCCTCCTGCGCCACCGGCAGCGAGAGCACCAGATGGCTGTCGCGCAGGATGCCGGTGGCACCCCCACCGACATAGGCCCCGATTTCAGCGGCGATGGCGGAAAGGTCGCTGCCCCGCAGGGTCAGCTTGATCCGCCCCGCCTCGCCCGCACCATAGACGGCAAAGCCGGCACTGTCGGGTCCGCGCTCGGTCATCACCTCCAGCATACGGGCGAGAAGCGCGCCGAGCTGGGGTTCCAGCGACCTGTCTTTCAGGAACAGGCCGACAATTCCGCACATGATTGGCAACTCCTCAAGTCCGTTTAACTTGAGGTCACCCTAGTTCCTCTCAGGCAACTCTGTCAACCTTGAGGAAACTTATTTTCGTCGCAGGAAGCGCACGCCCCAGCCTGGCCGCCCATATTAGCCGCCCATACTAGCCGCCCATACTAGCCACGAGGATAAACGATGATCGACAGGTAACGGGCGACAGCGCCGCTGAGGTGTTCCGGCCCATGCAGGGCGCTGCTGTCAAACAGCAGCGAATCGCCGACCTGCAGGTGATAGGTGGTTGATCCGTGGCGATAATGCACCTCGCCTTCGAGCATATAGATGAACTCGATGCCGGAATGGCGAAAGCCGGTATAGGCCACCGCATCCTCGCTCACGGTGATCAGATAGGGCTCCACCACCACCTCGCCGCGCAGCGCCGCGCCCAGCAGGTGATACATATGCCCCACCTTGGTGCCGCGCCGGTCGATCCGCACGCCCTGCCCCGCTGGCACATAGGAGCAATCCTGCCGGTCCTCAAAGGAGGCGAACAGCGAGGACAGTTGCACCTGCAACACCGAGGATATCGCCTGCAGCGTGGTCAGCGAGGCCGAAATTGCGCCATTCTCGATCTTTGACAGCATGCCGTTGGATATGCCGGCCGCCCCTGCCAGATCGGAGATCGACAGATCCTGCTGGCGGCGGATCAGGCGGATCTGATTGCCCAGCGCCCGCTCCAGCGGCCGGTCGGCGGGTTCGGGGGCGGAGGATCCGGTGCCAAGGTCCGCCTCGGCGTCCTGTATGGTCTTGCCAGTCTTAATGGGCTTGCTCCTGTTCAATTCCTGGCGCGGGCGCCAATGACCCCATAGCGCGCGGCACGCCGTGTTCAATCTCGTTGCCCGGCATCATCCCGCCCGATACCCGAAGCTTGCTTGGCGCGACACCGAAGCGGGCGCGAAAGGCGCTGGAAAAATGACTGCTGGCGCGAAAACCGCAGGCCAGAGCGATCTGGGTGACCGGGGTTCCGGTGGTGCGCAGCAGATGCGCCGCCCGATCCAGCCGCAAACCGAGATATTGCGCGGCCACGCCCTCGCCCACCTCGCGGGCGAACAACCGTTCCAATTGCCGCACGGTGGTGCCCGCCAGCCCGGCCAGTTCGGCCCGCGAGAGGGGCTCGTCGAGATGCTCCTCCATCGCCGCCAAGGCGATCAGAACCCGCTGCCCGGCAAGGCGGTAACGCTCGCGGATACCCTGACGCTGCGGCCCGTCGGCCGGGCGTGGCTCGGGGTGGATGAACCAGTCGCCCACCCGGGCAGCCAGTTCCGCGTTAAAGCCGCTGGTGATCAGGCTGCCGGCAAGGTCCATGCCCGCCATGCCGCCCGCGCAGGTCATCCGGCGCCCATCGATGACATAGAGGGCTTCCTCATGCAGAACCTGCGGAAAATCCTCCTCGAAACCATCGCGGTGATCCCAGTGGATCGTCGCCCGGCGCCCATCCAGCAGGCCAGCCCGCGCCAGCAGATAGGGCCCGGCGGAGACGCCCGCCAGGACCTTGCCCGCCCGATCCTGCCGCCGCAGCCAGCCAGACAGGCGCGGCGCGACGATATGGCGGGGGTCACCCCCGGCAAAGACAACGATTGTCCCTGCCGCCACCGGCGCATCCAGCCCCTGATCCACCAGAAAGGCGGCGCCGTTGGAGGCATGCGCCGCCGCCCCGTCCAGCGAGATATGCCGCCAGCGGTAAAGCTCGCGCCCGGCCAGCGCATTGGCGGCACGAAAGGGTTCAACGAAGGAAGCATAGGACATCAGCGCGAAGCCATCGAGCAGCAGCAGCGCCAGCTCAATCGACTCATCGGCGGAACGAATGTCGCGGATCGGAAAATTCATGTCGCAATCAGAAAAGCAGTCCTTGGCGAATTTGTCAATTTCTTAACAGGCAACCAAGTTGACTGAGAGATATGACCCGATACTCCATCTTCAACCTCGCCGCCAAGGCGCTTTCCGGCCACAAGGGCTGGCAAAGGGCCTGGCGCGATGCCGCGCCCAAATCTGGCCCAAAGCCCGGCTATGACGTCATCATCATCGGCGGGGGCGGGCATGGTCTGGCCACGGCCTATTATCTGGCCAAGGTGCATGGCATAACCAATGTCGCCCTGGTGGAAAAGGGCTGGATCGGCGGCGGCAATGCCGGGCGCAACACCACCATCATCCGCTCCAATTACGGGCTGGCCGGCAACACACCGTTCTACGAATGG
>CAIWFP010000075.1 GCA_903911985.1 uncultured Sphingomonadales bacterium | reverse complement strand
CGCAGCGGTCGCGGGCGCGCGCGGCCTGCCCCGCGCACAGGTGGCGCTGGCGTGGCTGCTGGGCAAGCCCGGCATCACCGCGCCGATCATTGGCGCCACCAAGCCGCAGCACCTGACCGACGCCATCGCCGCGCTCGAGGTCACGTTGAGCCCCGGGGAAGTGGCGCAACTCGAGGCCCCCTATGTGCCGCACCCCATCGTCGGATTCTGACAGGGGCGATATCGGCCAGCTGTTCCAGCCCTTTGCCATCCGCGAACTGACCCGGCGCAACCGCGTGGTCGTCTCGCCGCTGGCGACCTGTTCTGCGGTGGCTGGTGGATCAGGCGCCGCTCTCTGCCCCTCGCCTACCAGACCAAATGCAGGTTCTCCAGAGCCATGACCGGGCCGCCGCGCGCGTGCGGATGCCAGCCCGGCGCAATCTGAAACGGCGGCACGCGGCGCAGCCATTCCTCGAGAAAGATACGCAATTCCAGCCGCGCCAGATGAACACCGGCGCAAGTATGCGGCCCGGTGTTGAAGCCGACATGCGGTGATTTTGGCCGGTCAAAATCGACCTCCATGGGATTCGGCACATTGCGCGGATCGGTTCCGGAGGCGGCGAGGCTGGAAATCACGATATCGCCGGGCAGCAGGGTGGCATCGCCCAGCTTCGTTTCGCGGATGACCCGGCGGGGGACATTGGGAAAGGAATAGCGCCGCATCATTTCATCGATCGCGGCGGGAATCTTTTCCGGAGCTTCGCGCAATTGCTGTTGCTGTTCCGGATGGCTGGCCAGATGCATGGTCATGAAGGTCATGGCATTGGTCACCGTATCCAGCCCGGCCAGAAACAGCAGATTGCAGACCTCAAGCACCCGCTTGTCACCCAGCCTTGCGCCATTGACCTCTGCCGCCAGCAGCATGCTGATCGGATCGTCCTTGGGCTCGCGCTTGCGGGCGCGGATCAGTGATTTGAGATAGCGGGTCATCCGGAAGAAATGCGGCATCCGCTGCCATGTGCTGGTCGCGCCAAGTATGCCGTTGGCCCAGCGCACGAATTCGGCATAGCGGGCAAGATCCATATGCATCAGGCCCATGAAGGTCTTGACCGGCAATGGCACCGCCACCTCGGCGACAAAGTCGCACTGGCGCTTGTCCAGGACGGTGTCGATCAATTCGGTGATCAATTGGTGGACCTGGCCTTCCAGCTTGCGGATTTCCCTGGGGGCCAGAAATTGCAGCAGCAGCAGCCGGTAGCGCAGATGTTCGGGCGCATCCATGTCCTGCGGCGGCAGGGAAATCTTCATCCAGCTGGGCATCGGCACCGCACCGACGCTGGAAAAAACCTCGGGCGTGGTCATGATTGTCTGCACATCGGCCATTCGGGTCGCCATCCAGTGGCCACCGTTGCGCGGCGTGTAGAAGATGTCGGGCGCGGTGCCATGCAGCGCGGCATGAGCCGCCTGAACGTCCCCGGATTTGGCCGAATCAGCGAAATAATCGAAGTCATGGACCAATGCCGGCGGCACATGATCCGGCACACGATAGGCTGCAACGCGCGTCATTCCACGTTTCTCCCGTGAGGCCCGCGCTGCCTTGAGGCAATCCAGCGGGTTTAATGAAGGGCACCCTTTATTATTTGACCGGCGATGGGTCAATCGATTACCGATCATCTGGCGCTATCAGGACGAAAACGATGGGAGGCGGGGTGAGCGAGATTGAATTCCAGACGCCCTTGCGGCGCCCACGCGGCCGCCCATCGCGGGAGGAACAGGCCCGCATTCGCGCATGGATCGTCGATTGCGCGTGGCAGGAATTCGTCGACCGGGGATATGGTCAGGCCACCACCCAGCGCATTGCCGAAAGGGCCGGCGTCAGCATCGCGACCTACTACAAACACTTCCCCGACAAGACGCAGATCTTTGTCGAGGCGATGCAGAAATCGAACGAGGCGATGCTGGCCAGTCTGGTGACCGCACCCGAGGGCAAGCATCTGGAAGGCGCGCTTCAGGCATTTTCCGAGGCGTTTGTCGAACAGTTCAACCAGACCCGCTATGCCGAATGCGCCAGACTCATCTATGCCGAGGCCGCAAGGTTTCCCGAACTCGTCGTCCAGTTCGAACGACTGGTGCGGCCGTGGATGGAGGTGCTGGCCAAAATCATCGGACAGGAACGCCCCGATTGGAGCGAGAGCCTGTGCATGGACATGGCGGGCGCCTTTCTCGACATGATCGGCGGCCGGATGCACCGCGATTCCATGCTGGCGATTGAACCCCCCGCCCCGGGACACCGCGACGAGATTCTGCGCATCAGTGTGGCGATTTTTGCCAGGGGGATGGCGCGCGACGCCAGCTGAACTCCGGCAATCTCTGCCAGCCGTCGGCGCCTTTGTCCGCCGCGCTCGGGGCATGGCGCGTTCAGGCGCAGGGGGTGGCCGAAGCCGCACCGTCCAGCGGCACCTGCGGGCCATAGCGCGGGCTCATCGCCAGCGAATCGGACAGGACCAGTGGTTGCGCCTGCCCCAGACTGATCGTTGGCGTATAGGCATAGCGCACCTGTCCCAAAATCAGCACCGCACAGCGACTGGGTGTGCCGGCAGGCAGGGGCACGGCGCTGCCGGCGTCCAGCGGGGTGCCATTGAGTGACTGGCTCCATACCACATGGGCGGTGCCGTCGGTGCCGAGCTGCACCTCGCTGACGGTGATTGCCGCCTTGGCGCCCGCATAGGGTGCCAGAACCTGTGCCGAGGCCGCCAGAACCCCCGAGACATCGACGGGCGCCAGAGCGGTGGACCGGGCGACAAGATCGGTCAGCTGGCGGGTGGCCTGGGTTACCTTGTGCTGGCAGGCGACCATGTCGCTGAGCGTGTAGGCGCCGGAATAGAGCGTCAGCAATACCGGCAGCGCCACGGCGAATTCCACCATCATCGCACCACCTCGGCAGCCCAGCATGCGCCGCAGCAGCGAAATCGGGGCAATATGTGGTGCCGCCGGGAGTGGCGTTGCGGAATGGCGCATGGGCGTGGCTCCGGATAGAGGTTGGCCATGAAACGGGGCGGCAAATTCTGGCCTGCGGGCGGAAAGGTTTTGCAGACCGCCCGGCAAGGTCTAGCATCGCCCCTCCTGCCATCGCCTCCACCATCTTATCCGGAAAAACCCGGAGCCCGCGTCCTGCCCCCCCGCGAACCATCACCGCAAACCACCACGGCGAACCATCACCGGGAACCATCTCCGGCATGCGGCGCTTGCCTCTGGCGGCACAGTTGGCACAATTGGCCACAGTCCCTCACTCAAGGAAATCCCTGCCATGACCAGCCCCGCCGCCGATATCTATACCGAGCCCAGCCCCATCGATTGCGACACGCTGGCCCGCCTTGGACCGCTGGCGCCGCTGGCCGGTGTGTGGGAAGGCGAGGGCGGGGTGGATGTCGCCGCCAAGGCCGCTGGCCCGCGCACGCAAGCCTATCACGAGCGCATCGAGCTTCAGCCGGTCGACCCGGGCACCAATGGCCCGCAACTGCTCTATGGCCTGCGCTATCACGTGTGGGCGTGCAAGCCGGGCGAGACCGGTACCTATCACGATCAGGTGGGCTATTGGCTGTGGGAGCCGGAGACCGGCACGGTGATGCACTCGCTCACCATTCCGCGCGGGCAAACGGTGCTGGCCGTCGGACAATGCGCGCCGGATGCCAGGCAGTTCACCCTCTCGGCCACGCGCGGCAGCACCGATTACGGCATCTGCTCAAACCCGTTTCTGGAGAAGAACTTCCGCACCGACAGCTTCACCATCACTGTCACCGTGCATGACGATGGCACATGGTCCTATGACGAGGATACGG
>CAIWFP010000074.1 GCA_903911985.1 uncultured Sphingomonadales bacterium | reverse complement strand
GATCTTCGAGGCCCTGGCTTCCGGTCTGCGTCTCCTGCTGTCGGACCAGACGCCCTGGCGCGGGCTGGAAAGTGCGGGAATTGGCCGGGAGTTGGCGCTTTCGGATCCCTCTGCTTTCGTCAGGGCGATTGAAGCGGAGTTTCTTTTGGAATCCGATCCCGATGAAATGGCGCTCAGGATTGAAACCTATTTGAATGACAGGTTTAACGTTGAGCGCATTATCGAGGATAATCGGAACATGTTTTTGAGCCTGCTGGGTCAACATTGATCCTGATTATCGGACAGGGGGCGGTCGGGTTTTGAGCGGAAGTGTCGACATTCTGGTTTTGGGTGCCAGCGGTATGCTGGGCAATGCTGTTTTGCGATATTTCGTTGAAAATGGCGATTTTTCCGTCGCTGGAACCGTTCGCTCCGAGGCTGCCCGGGCGCTTTTGCCGGAGCCTTGCCGCGGTTCGGTGATCACTGGCATTTACGTTGGCGTTGATGGTATCGGGGGCGAGGGTCTCGCCAGGCTGTTCGAGCGGCTTCGGCCCGCTGTTGTGATCAATTGCGTCGGGCTGATCAAGCAGCATGGCGCGGCCGGCGATGTGCTGGTGGCGGCGCCGCTTAACGCCCTCTTCCCGCACCGGCTTGCCCGGTTGGCGGCGGGCTATGGCGCCAGGGTCATCCATATGAGTACGGATTGCGTGTTTTCCGGCGCGCGTGGGGCCTATGTCGAGGCGGATGTGCCCGACGCGACGGATGTCTATGGCCGGACCAAATTGCTGGGAGAGGTCGATTATCCCAACGCGCTGACGCTGCGCACTTCCATTATAGGCCATGAATTGAGCGGCGCGCATGGCCTGATTGGCTGGTTTCTGGCTCAGGACGGGGCGGTCAGGGGCTATCGCCGGGCCATATTTTCCGGTTTGCCGACGGTTGAAGTTGCCCGCGTCATTCATCGCCATGTACTGGACAGGCCGGAGCTTGCCGGAGTCTATCATCTTTCCAGCGAGCCTATCGACAAGTTCAGCCTGCTAAAGCTGGTGGCGAAGGTCTATGGCAAGGATATCGCCATAACGCCTGATGACGCGCTGGTGATCGACCGTTCGCTGGATTCCGCGCGGTTTCGCGCCCAGACGGGCTATGTGGCGCCCGATTGGCCCGTGCTTGTGCGCGCCATGCATGCGTTTCATTGACTCATGCGTTTCATTGACTGGCGCGGCGTGAGCCCTGCTGCCAATATCGGATATGGAAATGTTTGAAGGAAAGACACTGCTGATTACCGGTGGGACCGGTTCATTCGGGAACACGGTTTTGCGTAAATTCGTGAATTCCGACCTTGGCGAAATCCGGATTTTCAGCCGGGACGAGAAAAAGCAGGACGATATGCGCCGGGCCTTTCAAAGCCCGAAGGTCAAATTTCATATCGGCGATGTCAGGGACTATGGTTCGGTTGTGGATGCGGTGCGTGGGGTTGATCTGATTTTTCACGCGGCGGCGCTCAAGCAGGTGCCGTCTTGCGAGTTCTATCCGATGCAGGCGGTGAAAACCAATGTGATCGGAACCGACAATGTCCTGTCCGCCGCGGTAGATTGTGGCGTCAAACGCGTGATTTGCCTTTCGACGGACAAGGCGGTTTACCCGATTAACGCCATGGGCACCTCCAAGGCGATGATGGAAAAGGTGGCAACCGCCAAGGCGCGCAATAGCGATCAGACGGTGATATGTGTCACGCGTTATGGCAATGTCATGGCGTCGCGGGGGTCGGTTATTCCGCTTTTCCTCAAGCAGATTCTGGAAGGGCGGCCGATTACCGTTACCGACCCGCAAATGACCCGCTTCATGATGACGCTGGACGATGCGGTGGATCTGGTGCTCTTTGCCTTTCGCCATGGCGCGCCGGGCGACATTCTGGTGCAAAAGGCCCCGGCGGCGACCATCGATACGCTTACCCGGGCAATGTGCGAGCTATTCGGCTGCCCTGATCATCCGGTGCAGGTGATTGGCACGCGCCATGGCGAGAAGCTTTGCGAGGCGCTGCTCAGCCGCGAGGAGATGGCTGTCGCACAGGATTTGGGGCAATATTTCAAGGTTTCGCCGGATATGCGTGATCTCAACTACGCCCGCTACTTCGATGAGGGTGACCAGAAGATATCCCGGGCGAGCGAATATACCTCGCACAATACGGCCCGACTGGATGTTGCCGCGATGCGGGATCTGCTGCTTAAGCTGCCGATGATACAGGCCGCGTTGCGTGGTGAAGCCCATATGGCGGACGCCAGTGGTCTTCCGCATGGGGGTGGTGATGGAGCGGGGATATGATGCCGGCTGAGCGAGCGCCCCGTTTGAAGGTGATGACGGTAGTCGGCACGAGGCCGGAGATTATTCGTCTGG
>CAIWFP010000073.1 GCA_903911985.1 uncultured Sphingomonadales bacterium | reverse complement strand
CCAGCCATCGTGGCGGGCGGAACTGTCGGCGGATTGGGGATGTTCTGGAGGCATTCCCCCTATGTAGGGCGCCGATGGGAAAGGAAAAGGCCGGTTTTTGAGTACGTGGATGAGCGGAGTGTGCCGTCCCTAAGCTGCGCGGGACCCCATTTACGCTGCGCGGGGCACTAATTACGCTGCGCGGGCTAGGGCACCAGCCAGCATCGGGCGCAGGTGGTGCCCAAAAGGCAGGTGCGCAATCACGGTAACCAGATCGTCGAGGGCCGGATGGCGAACCAGAACCAGCATCGCCAGCCACAGGCCGACCCCCGCGCCCACAGCCGCCAGCAGCGTGGGCAGCGCGATCGTGGCGGGACCGGCCCAGAACAGGTAGACCAGCCCGAGCGGCGCCAGTGCGGCAATGGTGACAGCGGCGCTGCGTAGATAAATGCCCAGCATCGCGCGAGGGTCGAAACGGATCAGGCGGTAGAGGAAGCCCGCATAGAGAAGCACCCAACCCGCGCCATAGGCCACGCGCTAGGCGGCGGCGCCAGTGACGCCCCAATGGCAGCCCAGCGCCAGAAAGCCGACAGACATCAGCGTATCCCAGACATTCAGCGCCAGCAGCTTGTTGATCTTGCCCATGAGAATCGGCAAATCCGTGTGCAGCGGCAGCGACACCAGAAACAGCTCGGTCAGCGAGATGATCGTCAGCAAAGGGGCCACACCCATCCAGTGCGGACCATAGAGCAATCGCACCAGTGGCGTTGCCGCGAGCGCCAGACCCGCCATGCCCGGCCAGATTACCGCCGTGTAGCCCGCCACCACCCGTTGATAGGCCGGACCCAGTGGCTCGCCCCGGTCGCGGATGCGGGCAAAGGCCGGATAGAACACACTGCCGATGGCGCCCGATATCAGCATGCGGAACTGATCGGACAGGCCCACGGCGCGGCTGTACAGGCCCACCGCCATCAGGCTGAGCAGTTTACCGACGATCATGTCGGGGGTGCGGGTGCCCAGCGCGCCGCTGGCGTAAAGGGTGGTGAGCCGTGAGCCAGTGCCAACAATCGGGCGAATCCCGTCCAGACGCAGCGGCCAGGGCAGCGCCGGGCGGATGATCTGCGCGATGATGCCGCGCGACACGCCCGAGGCCAAAGTGGCCCAGGCCAGCGCAAAGGAGGAATAGCCAGCCGCCGCCAGCCCAAGTCCGACCACCGCCTGCGCCACCGCGCCGCCGACATTGACCGCGAAATGGCCGTGAAAGCTCATCGTGCGGCCCATCAAGGCCAGCGGGACCACCGAAAGCGGCAGAAACAGATAGCTTCCGGCGATGATCAGCAGCATCGGCATCAGGGCCGGCTGGTGATAGGCATGGGCCATGGGCCAGGCGGCCCCAGCGATGATGCCGGTGATGATCAGCGAGAACACGAGAGCCACAGAGCTGCACCGCGCCAGTGAATCCTCATCGATGCGTGCCAGCCCGGCAATATAGCGGGTAAGGCCGAAATCCTGCAGCACCGAGGCGACCAGCGCCGCCGACAGGGCGATGGAGAACAGGCCCACCTCGGCAGGCGTCAGGAAGAATCGGGAAATGATGACCGAGGTGATGAACTGGATCGCGAAAGACAGATATTGCCCCGCCATTGCCCAGATCGCCGCGCCATGCACGCTCATGCTGGCCGCTTCACGGCCCTCGGCGACGCCCGCCACGGGATTGGGAATTTCTGGCTCTGAGGCGGTCATGGCAAATCTTAGGAACTGACCAGCGTGGCGGCCAGACGCGCGGCACGCGCCGGATCGCCATAGCGGACGAGCCGGGCCACGGTGCGCCACATGCCGGCGTGGGTGCCGCCCTCGCGCAGATTGCGGATGATCACCTCAAAGCCCGAATCGCGCAGCGCCGCCCGCGAATAGAGCAGGCCCTGCGCCAGCGTGGCGCGAACATCGCGCGCGACGCCCTCGCGGCCGAACAATTTGTCCAGATCGTCAATCGGCGGCAAGCGGTCCAGACTGGCGGTGGGATCCGGTCGGCCGGCCAGACGCTCGGCATAGGCCAGCTTTGCCACCGCGGCGCCGGTCTGCTGCTCGGTGGCATGGCGGCTGGAAACCTGATCCGCATAATGGCGATAGCGCAGCAGCGGTTCGGGGCAGTTGCCCAGCCGAGTGACCGAGGCGAGACGCAGCCACAGGTCGAGATCCTCGCAATGGCGGAACGCGGCATGATAGCCGCCAACGCCAAGCACCAGCTTGCGGCGGTACAATACGGAAGGGTGGCACAAGAGCGGTTCGCCCCGCTCGATAGCGGCGAGAAAGCCTTCGTGGGTAAGCGGGTGGGGCACCGAACTTACCGGCCAGGGCTGGCCGTTCTCGTCAATGTCCGTGCAACGGGTGCCGACCACGCCATAATCGGGGTGCGTATCAAGAAAACGCTTCTGCAGATCAAACCGGTCTGGATGGCAGATGTCATCGGCATCCATTCGGGCAACAAGCGGCGCGCGCGCCTCTGCCAGTAATTGATTGAGGCTGGCGACGAGCCCGCGATTCTCGCGGAAGATGGGGCGGATGCGCGCATCTATAAGCGCGTAGCCCGCGATGATGTCGCGGGTGCTATCCGGCGATCCATCATCGAGAATCAAAAACTCGAAATCACCAAAGCTTTGCCCGAGCACGCTTTCGATCGCCTCGGCGAGAAAACGTTCTCCGTTATATACGCTCATCACAACGCTGATGGCGGGGGCGGGCGGCGAGGTCATTAGCATGGTTCCGGCTTCATCCTGCAGGTGAAAGGCATGGATCAAGCAATGGGGATAGCGATTCATCGTAAACAAAGAGTGTTTTCGCGGGCGTGAATTGCACACCCGGTAAAACTTCGGAGTGCGTGTTGCGTCGGAAGGCTGAAACATCCCGAAATTCCGGGGTTTTGTCCAGATGGAGTATCAACTTTGCTCCGAGGCAAAATTTGGAAGGCTGGCTTGCTGCGAAAATAATGACGTATTTACAGTGCTATGGCGGTTTTTGTCTTAATTCTGCAAAAACACCGTTG
>CAIWFP010000072.1 GCA_903911985.1 uncultured Sphingomonadales bacterium | reverse complement strand
GGCCTGCTCCTGCTGAAGCGCCATCGACTTCTACTGCAGGGCCGCATCGCTTTGCGCCTGCGCGGCCTGCTCGACGTTGGCCTGCTTAAGCTCCGCACAAAGCGCGGCCATCTCGGTCTCCAGCTTCTCCAGCTGGCTGAGAATCTTCGCCTCTGTCGCGGCGCTGGCGTGGGCCACCACCGGCGAAAGCGCCAAAGGCAGCACCATCAAAAACTTAGCGGCACGATGTTACACAATACTATTAAACCCCCTGTTTGATTAAGTCCAAACAGGGGTTTGACTAGTGCGAGAAATTTAACATTCGCGACCGCTCAATGTTTCTATTAGCGAAAATTATCCGCGTAAGTCTGCAACTTCAGCCGGCGCGGCGGGGTGGCGTGCACTTCGGCACTTATGCCGTGGCGCGAGGCATAGGCCACGGCGGCCTCCTGGCTGTCGAACTTCAGCTGCACCTGCGCCTGCGTATCGCCAGAGCCGGCCCAGCCCATCAGCGGGTCGGCCACGCGCGCCTCGGCGGGGGCGAATTCGAGGATCCACTGGCCAAGCAGGGCCTTGCCCGATTGCATGGCGTTTTTGGGGCGTTGAAAGATGCGTGCGCTCATGCACCCGCCATGCCCGCGAATCGGGCCAAAAATCAAGGCGATTTCTGGTGAGGGGGCAGAAGATATAGACTTGGGGGTGTCACACCACCAAACCCCCATAACTGTCTTCGTTGCGCGCAAATTGCGGCGCGGCACTTTGCCGCGCGGCGGCTTTAACAGCCTGCGGCGCCGCGGGCCTGGGCAAGGCCGAACCGATGCGCGACAATGCCAATGAAGGGGTGCGGAGGCTGGCCCCTGCTACTCCCCCTTCCTCTTCATCCCCAGAAACGCGTTCTTGGTTTTCAAACTGGGGTCCTCCTCCCATGGCCGCTCGGGCCAGCGGTGCCTGGGATAGCGGCCTTTCATGTCCTTCACCACATCGCCCCAGCTTCCGCGCCAGAACGCGGGCAGGTCGCGGGTGGTCTGCACCGGCTTGCCCCCGGGCGAGGTTAGCTTGAGCAGCAGCGGCTGGGCGGGTTTGCCAAAGCCGGGGTGCCTGTCCAGCCCGAACAGCGCCTGCACCCGCACCTCCACGCTGGGGCCGCCCGGGTCGTCATAATCGATGGCGTGATGCGTGCCGGCGGGGCTAACGAATTCGCCCGGCGCCAACCGGTCCAGCGCGGCCTTGCCGTCCCAGCCCAGCCGATCGAGCAGGGTCTGATGCAGACGCCCGGCCTCCAGCGCGTCCAGCCGCCTGATGGGTTTCGGCTGGGTGAGCAGCGGCACCAACCAAGCCTCCAGATCATCGAGCAGCGCAGCCTCCGCCAGCGCCTCCACCCCGGCATAGCGCGCCCTTGTCAGCAGCGCGTGGCTGGCGGGCCCGAACGGCACGAGCGCCAGCCCCTCATCCCGAATCCGCGCGCATAAAAAACCGGCGATCGCCGCCGGGTCCGGCGCCGGATCCGGCCCGCGCGTTAAGGTAATCGCGCCCAGCCGTTGTTCCAGCAGAGCCTCCACCCGCCGTTCCTCGGCCACCCAGCGCAGGGTCGGCCGTCGCTCGATCCGGTGGCCAAGGTAGCGCAGCACCTCACCCTCGCTCAGCGCAATCGCCCCGGTAATGCGCGCGCCTTTTGCCTCGCCCTGCGCCTCGCCCACGGCGAGAAACTCGGCGCGTGCCAAGGGGCTGGCCGGATCGAGCCGCAGCCCCCTGCCACCCGCCGCCAGCCAATCCTCGCCTCTCGCGTCGCGCCGCCGGGCAAGATTGTCGGGGAAGCCCTCGGCCAACAGCACGCCCAGCAGAACAGCGCCCTCGCCCGAGGCACCACCGACCAGCCCCCTTGCCCTGCGCGCCCAACCCTGCGCCATCTTGCGCGCGGCCTCCGCCCGGCCCGAGCGATCCCCACGCCAGCGATCCATCCGCGCCGCCAGATCCTCGCCCCGCCCGCCAAGGCCCCGCTCCTGCAACAACAGCGCCAGCCGGGCGGCCTCTCCCTCCGCCCCCAACCCGGCGGCAAACAGCAGCATATGCGCCAGCTCCGGCGCCATGGGCATGGCAGACATCGCCCGGCCATGCGGGGTTATCACCCCCCTTCCGCTGTCTCCGGCTCCATCCAGCCCGCCCAGCCCCGCCAGCTTGGCCCGCGCCGTCGCCAGTGCCGCGCTGGGCGGCGGATCAATCCACGCCATCGCCGCCACATCGCCCGCGCCCCATTGCGCGAGGGTCAGCGCCAGCGGCGCCAGATCGCTGGTCAGCATCTCGGGCGGATCGAAGGCGGCGCGCCCGGCATGGGCGGCCTCCTCCCACAGGCGATAGGCGACACCCGGCCCCTGCCGCGCCGAGCGCCCGGCCCTTTGCGCCGCCGAGGCCTGACTGGAGCGCACCGTCACCAGCCGCGTCACCCCCGCCGCCTTGTCAAACTCCGCCCTGCGCGACAGGCCGCAATCCACCACCACCCGCACCCCATCCAGCGTCAGCGAGGTTTCGGCAATGCTGGTGGCCAGTACGATACGCCGCCGCCCCTGCGGATCACGCCGGATCGCCGCGCGCTGCGCCGCCGGCTCCACCTGTCCATGCAGCGGCAGAACCAGCGCACCCGGCAACCGCTCGCCGAGACGCTCGGCGGTGCGGTTGATCTCGCCCACGCCGGGCAGAAAGGCGAGGATATCCCCCTCCTCCTCGCGCCATGCTGTGAGGATCGCACTGGCCACCGCCTCATCGATCCGCTTTTCCGGCGCCGCGCCCAGCCAGCGGATGACCAGCGGATAGGCCTTGCCCGCGCTTTCCACCACCGGAGCCCCGATCCCATCAGCGCCCAGAAGCCCGGCAAACCGCGCCCCATCAATCGTCGCGGACATAACCACCAGCCGCAGATCCTCGCGCAGCACAGCCGCGCTCTCTATCGCCAGCGCGAGACCGAGGTCGGAATCGAGATGCCGCTCATGCGCCTCGTCGAACAATACGGCTGAAACGCCGGAAAGCTCGGGGTCCGCCAGAATGGTGGCCACAAAAATCGCCTCGGTCACCACCAGAATACGCGTCGCGGCGCTGCGCTTGGCATCAAGCCGGGTGACATAGCCCACCGTCCGCCCCGCCTCCTCGCCCAGCATCTCCGCCATGCGCTCCGCCGCCGCCCGGGCGGCAACACGGCGGGGGCTCAGCACGATCACTTGGCCCCGGCACCATTCCTCGCCAATTAGCGCGGGTGCGACAGCCGTGGTCTTGCCCGCCCCCGGTGGCGCGATCAGCACCGCGCTGGTCCCCTCGCGCAAGGCGGCGAGCAGGTCGGGCAGAACAGCGTGGATGGGAAGTTTGGTCACGACGCGGCTTTAGAAGGATTTTAGGGGGAAAGGAAAGATGCGAGGGGGTTACCCCCTCGCGCTCCCATCACTGTCATTGTTGGCGCAACAATTCGGCCTTGCGCGAGGTCGCAGCGCCGCAGGCCGCTAAATCCGCTTCGCGGCAAGACTCCACGCAGCAGATGACGCGCAGGAAAAGACAGGCATGGAAGCGCGAGGGGATAATTCCCTCGCATCCTCCTCTCCAAACGCCCTATAAATCAATACCTGCGCGAAACCGCAAATTCCGCCGCTTCCACCATCGCTGCGCGGGCCGCGCTGGCGGGGAATATCGAGATGGCGTTGATCGCGCGGCTGGCGAAGAGTTGCCCCCGCTCCCGCGTGGCGGCCACCGCGTCGTGGCGGTTGATCAGCGTCACGGCATGGGCGAGGTCCTCATCGCTGTTGGCAAAGCCGGCGATGGCATCGCGCCAGAAGCCGCGCTCCTCCTCCGTCCCCCGCGCATAGGCGAGGATTACCGGCAGGGTCATCTTGCCGTCGCGGAAATCGTCGCCCTGACCCTTGCCCATTTCCGCGGCGTTGGAATCATAATCGATGGCGTCGTCCACCAGCTGGAAGGCGATGCCGAGGTTGCGGCCATAGTCTTCCAGCGCCCGCTCCTCGGCCTCGCCGCGCTCGGCAACAACGGCGGCGATGCGGGTGGCGGCGGCGAACAGCACGGCGGTTTTCGCGCCGATGATGGAGAGATAACGCTCCTCGCTGGTCTCCACCTGCCGCTGGGCGGTCAGCTGGTCGACCTCGCCCTCGGCGATAACGGCGCTGGCGTTCGACAGGATCTTCAGCACCCGCAAGGATCCGTCTTCCACCATCAGCTCAAAGGCGCGGGAAAACAGGAAATCACCCACCAGCACCGTGGCCGGGTTGCCGAACACGATGTTGGCCGTGGCCTTGCCCCGCCGCAGATCGGACCCATCCACCACATCATCATGCAGCAGCGTCGCGGTGTGGATGAATTCAACGGAGGCGGCCAGCTTGTGGTGCCGCGCGCCTTGATAGCCCAGCAGTTCCGCCGCCGCGATGGTCAGCATCGGGCGCATCCGCTTGCCCCCGCCAGAGATCAGATGCCCCGCCAGCGCCGGGATCAGCGGGATCTGGCTTTGCATGCGGTCGAGGATGACGGCATTGACATTGTTCATGCCGGGCGCGGTAAGCGCGAGGATGGGGCTGAGCGAAGGCTCGCCCTTGTGCTTGCGCAGGGGGATCACATCG
>CAIWFP010000071.1 GCA_903911985.1 uncultured Sphingomonadales bacterium | reverse complement strand
GGCCCTGGTTCGGGGCACCATAGCCCTGACCGCCATAACTCGGGCCACCAGAACTCGAGGAAGCGACCGGCTGCGCGCCATAGGGCGCCTGACCCGGCTGACCCTGCCAGCTGGCGGGGGCCGAAGGCGCGCCCATCGGCGGCTGACCCATCGGCGCCTGGCCAAACGGCGCCTGGCCAAACGTCGGCTCACCAAACGTCGGCTGGCCGGCCCCGCCCTGCGGCACACCCGCACCATAGGCCCCACCCTGACCGGCAGGGTTCAACGCATGGGGCAACATGTCACCGGGCGACGATGGCGGCACGAATTCCTGCCGATCGAAAGCGCGTACCGCCCGCTCGATGGAGGAGAGCCGCTCGCCACCGGGCGCCCCACCGGGTTGCCCCGGAAAAGGCTGGTCCGGAAAGGGCTGGCCGCCAAAGGGGGGCTGGCCGGGGTTATATTTGGGATCGTTCATCGCTGCCCCCTCATGCCACCATGCTGCGCTGGGCGAATTCCATCGCCAACAGCAACACGCACAGCCCGCCCAGCGCCATCAGCGCCACCGCGAAATGCCTTACCTTTCGGGCCCGTCCGGCCCGCTTGGCGGCGGTAATCGTCTCGGAAATCGCACCCAGCACCGGCAGGCCGCTCACGCGCTCCAGCTTGGAGGTGGTGCCGAAGGTCGAGCGCAGCTCGCCGGCGGCAAAGGCCACACCAATACCCGCACCAAGCCAGGCCAGCAGCACCACCAGCAGCAGCACCGGGCGATTGGGCGCCGTCGGCGTGTGCGGCAGGGCTGGCGGATCAAGGATCTGGAACTTCACGGCATTGCCCTGGTTCTGAACCTGACCCTTCAGCCGCATTTCCTCGCGGTCCTGCAACAGCTTGTCATATTGCTGCTTGAGCACATCATAGTCGCGGCTGATATTCTGGGCCTGCGACAGCAGTTCCGGGTTGGAGGTCTGCTGGGCAGTCGCCTCGGCCATGTCCTTCTGTACCGAATCATGGCGCGATTGCAGGGCTTGCAGCGCGGCCTGACGATCCGAGCGTTGCCCCATCAGCGCGATATAGGTCGGGTTTGGCGGGCCGAGCGCGGGCTCCTTGTTGTTGCCACCCTCGGCCTGAGCCTGTGCCTTCAGCGCCGCCACCTGATTACGCGCGGCAATCACGTCGGGGTGATTGTCGGTCAGGCCGCGGGCCTTCATCATGAACAATTCCTGCGCCGCCTGCTGCAACGCCGTGCGCCCGCCGGTGGTCGGCGCATTGGGCGCCAGTGTCGAGGGCGTTCCGGCCAGCTGGCCGTTGACCGAGGACAAGGCGCTCTGGGCGGCCACGAGATCGCTGTCGATGCTGCGCATTTCGGCACGATCGGCCTCCAGACGCTGCACCAGGCTCACGCCGCCCTGCGCCAGCTCGGGATGCTGGCCCTCAAAGGCGAGACGGTTCTGCTCGGCCGCTTCCAGTTCTTTCTGGCGCGCGCTCAGCTGCTGGTCGAGGAAGGTGAGCGTCGCGCGCATCTGCCCCTGGTTGTTGTTGAGGTTCTCGTCGCGGAAGATCTCGATCATCTTCTGCACGATCTGCTGCGACAGATGGGCGTTTTCCGAATCGGACCGTCCGGCGGAGGCCGAGGTCGCGGTAATCTGGAACAGATTGTCCTGATCGTTGACCACCTTGATGGCCTTGGCCAGCCCCTGCACGGCGCCTTCCATCTGCTTGCGGGTATGCACCTTGGCGCCAAGCGCGGTGGAGCGCACAACCTTTTCAAGGTGCACCGAGCTGGTCAGCGTGTCGCGAATGCGGTCAATATCGTGCCGCCGGTCGCTCTCGCCGATGCCCACCTGGGCTGCCAGCGGATCGTAGAGCTGCACAAAGATGCGCGCGCTGGATTCATAGGAGTTGGGGACCATCGCCACCCCGACCCAGCCGATGAGGCACACCACCCAGGCCACGCCAAGCGCCAGCCAGCGGCGATTCCAGATACCCTGGAGGGACGCCCTAAGATCGTCGAAAACGGAACCCATGTCTGTATCTCCCGCTTTCGGCTCAGAACACGCTCTCGGGGATGATGATCACATCGCCGGGCATGAGAAGGACGTTGGCTTTGCTGTCGCCGTGCTTGAACAGGTCGTTCAGCCGCAGCGAATATTCGTATTGCTTGCCGGTGGAGCGGTCATAGCGCACCAGCTTGGCGCGGTTGCCCGCGGCAAATTCGCTCATCCCGCCCACAGAAATCATCGCGTCGAGCAATGTCATGTTGGCGCGATAGGGAATGGAGGATGGCTTGCCGGTGGCGCCGACCACCCGCACCTGCTGGCTGTATGTGCCGGCAAAGCGGTTGACGATGACCGAGACCAGCGGGTCCTGAATATACTGGCTGAGCTGCAGCTGCACATCCTGCGCCAGCATGGAAGGCGTCTTGCCCACGGCGGGCATGTCGGTGATCAGCGGGGTGGTGATGCGCCCGTCGGGCCGCACCTGCACACGCGCGCCCAGTTCCGGGTTGCGCCACACGAAGATGGTCAGCTCGTCGAGCGGGCCGATGACGTAGTCCTCGCCCGGTCCCTCCTGCGCCGCCACAAAATTGGCCGCCGGCAATTGCCGCCCAAACGTCTCGGAACAGCCCGACAACCCAAGGGTCATCACAGCCCCCAGCGCCAGCAGACCTACCAACCGGCTGCGGGCCAACCGGCTGCAGGCCAACCGGTTAGAGGCCAACCGGTTAGAGTGCCGGTATTGGTGCCCGTGATTGTGCATCATGCAATTCCTCGACGATACCTGCCGCCGCCAGACAATTGCCTGGCACCGGTTTTGGCTATTTGAGCCTCCGATATCGACGAAAAGGGTAAATATTCAGTTAGAGGACGTGGTTAACACGCTCGCGGAATTCCGCAGGGCCCCGGTGTCATACCGGCGATATCACCCCTTCAAACCAGCATTTCACCGGCCGGCCCCTGCCCCAGAAAACTGGCCGGGCTGGCACTGGCGCCATAGGCCCCGGCGCAGAAAACCGCCACCAGATCACCAGCCTTAGCTATTGGAAATTCACACTTTTCCGCCAAACGGTCGAGAGGGGTGCACAGGCATCCGACCACGCTGGCGACCTCCATCTCACCCGCCCCCCGGGGTGCGAATCGGGTGGCGATAGCCAGCGGATAGTTGCGTCGCACAACTGTCCCAAAATGACCCGATGCCGCGAGTTGGTGGTGAAGCCCCCCATCGGTGATCAGGAAAACTTCACCATGACTTTCCTTACGCTCGATGATCCGGGTCAGGTAAACCCCCGCCTCGCCCACCAGCCAGCGCCCCAGCTCTACGCAAAACCGCGTATCCCGCAGTTCATCGGGCAGATGCGCCAGTTCCCCGCCCAGAGCGGCACCAATCCGCCCCACATCCAGCGCCTCGTCGCCCGAAAAATAGGGAATGCCAAAGCCCCCGCCCAGATTCAGATGCGGCACCGCCACCCCCGCCTCGCGCGCCAGCCGGGCGGCCAGCGCCAGCGTCCGGGCCTGCGTCTCGATAAGCGCCCCGGCATCCAGCGCCTGAGATCCGGCAAAAATATGAAACCCCCGCCATTCGGCTCCCGAATCAACAATTTGCCGCGCCAGTGCCGGCACCCGTTCCGCGTCCAGCCCGAACTGCTTGGCCCCGCCACCCATCTTCATACCCGAACCCTTGATGTCGAAATCGGGGTTCACCCGGATGGCCAGACGCGGCACCACCCCCAGCCTTTCCGCAATGGCCAGCGCCCGCGCCGCCTCCGCCTCGGATTCAAGGTTCAGCGTCACCCCGGCGGCAATCGCCGTCTCCAGCTCGGCATCACGCTTGCCCGGCCCGGCAAAGCTGATCCGCGAAGGCTCTACCCCCGCCGCCCGCGCCATGGCCAGCTCGCCGCCCGAGGCGATATCCAGCCCATCCACCAGCGTGCCCATCAGCGCCAGCAGCGGCGGGAAGGGATTGGCCTTCATCGCGTAATGGATCGCCACCCGCTCCGGCAGGGCCGCCCGCAACCCCGCCACCCGCGCCGTCAGCATCGCGGCGGAATAGACGAACAGCGGCGTGTCCCTGCCGTTTTTGGCCGCCTGCTCCACCAGCCGCGTCACCGGCACGCCGTCAATCGCCAGCACCCCATCCACCGCGCCAAACCCGGGCGGAATCGGCCCCATCGGCTTGGCCTTGGGCCGGACGACAGGCGCTGCGGCCACAGATCCCGAAGATGATGGCCCCGAAGAATCAGGAATATTCATGCGTTCAACTCCTGCGCCAGCCCGGCGCGGTCAATCTTGCCATTGGGACCAATCGGCATGGCCTCGCGCCAGTGGATCTGGCGAGGGCACATGAAATTGGGCAATTCGCGCAAGAGCACCCGGGGCAGATCCTCGCGCGCCCGCGCCGCATCCACCCCCGTCCCTAACCGCACCACCAGATGCACCTCCTGCCCCAGCCGCGCGTCAGCCACGCCCAGCGCCACCGCCTCGGCCACGAGGCCACTGGCCAGCGCCGCCTCCTCCACTTCCTGCGGGCTGATGCGGTTACCGGCGCTCTTGATCATCGCGTCGCGCCGCCCGACGAAATAGAGCAAGCCTTGCGGGTCGCGCCGCGCCCGGTCGCCACTCCACACCGCCACCCCGCCATGGGCGGAGAACCCCGGCGCCGGCCGAAACCGCTCCGCCGTCCGCCCGGCATCCTGCCAATAGCCCTGCGCCACCAGCGGACCACAATGGACCAGCTCGCCCTCCTCGCCATCCGCCGCAAGGTCACCGGCGTCATTCACCACCAGCACCTCGGCATGGGGGATGGCCTTGCCCATGCTGGTCGGATGCGAATCAATCAGCGCCGGATCAAGAAAGGTCGAGCGGAACGCCTCGGTCAGCCCATACATGGCAAACAGCCGCGCGGCGGGAAACAGCCCCCGCAAGCGGCCCACCAGATCCACCGTCAGCGCCCCGCCACTATTGGTCAGCCGCCGCAGCGAGGCCCCCGCCCCTTCGGGCCACTCCGCCTCGGCCAGCTGCACCCACAGCGGCGGCACGGCGGCCAGGGTGGTGATGCCGTGACGCGCCACCGCCTTCACCACATCGCGCGGCGTCAGGTAATCCAGCGGCACCGCGCAGGCCCCGGCATACCAGGCCGAAAGCAACTGGTTCTGCCCATAATCGAACGACAGCGGCAATACCGCCAGCACCCGGTCATCCGCCGCCAGCCCGAGATAATGGGCCACACTCTGCGCCCCCAGCCACATATTGGCATGAGACAGCATCACCCCCTTGGGCCTGCCCGTGGAACCGCTGGTATAAAGAATGGCGGCCAGTTCATCCGGGTCTGCGTCCGCTGGCGGCAGGGGCACCGCATCCCCAGCCGCTGCCAGCGCCTCGCCCTCGCCCATCACCGCGCAGTCCCCGGGCACATCTCCCTGCCCCAAACTGGCCAGCCGCGCGGGCGTGCCGACCAGCAGACTCGCGCCACTATCCGCCAGAATATGCGCCACCTGAGAATGCTTCAGCAGCGGATTGACCGGCACATGCACCAGCCCCGCCCGCGCCGTGGCCAAGGGCATCAGACAGGCCAGTTCGCCCTTGGCCACCCAGCTGGCCACCCGCGCGCCCTTTTGCGGCACCCGCGCCCGCAACATCGCCGCAAGCCGGCCTACACGACCTCTTAACTCCTCATAGGTTACAGCACCCTCGCGAAGGACCAGCGCCACCGCCGCATCCGCGCCCCTCAGGGCAAGGGTGTCGAGGGCACAGGGCCGCGCCACGGGCGGGATGGCAACGTCAGGCTGGGAAGAATTGTTAGTGTCGGACATGAACCACGGGGTAAATCAGTGAAGTCGATCGCTTATCACGCTGATCTTGCCCAAGTGCAAGGCGAGGCGGGTCTGGCGGCGCTGCTGGACTCGTCGGCCTGCTCCAGCCCGTTCAACCGGCTGGCATGGTGGCGGGCGCTGGCGGGCGAATGCGGCATCACCCCGATGCTGGCCGTGTGCCGCGACGACGAGACCGGCCAGACCGCCGTGCTGCCGCTGGCCCGGGGCAAGGGCCCGCGCCAACTGGGCGCACTGGCCAATTGGTACAGCTTCCGCGTCGGGCCGGTCATCAGCGCCGGGCCAGAGGCTTTGTCGCTGCTGACGGCACTGGCCCGCAACCTTGGCCTGCGCGCGCGGCGCGTCACTTTTTCCCCGGTGTCGAACGAAACCGGCCCCTACGGCATGGGCGAAGCGAACCTGCTGGCCCGCGCCTTCCGGGCCGGAGGCTGGTTTGTCGACATGCAGCCATGCGACACCAACCACATCCTGCCGGTGGCCGGGGCAGCTACGCGGACTATCTCGCCACCCGCCCCGGCCAGCTGCGCACCACGCTGAAGCGCAAATCCGGCAAGGTCGATATCGAGCTGTTCAGCCATTTCGACGAAGCCGCCTGGGCCGCCTATGAGGAAATCTACAAGGCCAGCTGGAAACCGGCCGAAGGTTCTCCCGCCTTCCTGCGCCGCTTTGCCCGCGAGGAGGCCGAGGCTGGCCGCCTGCGTCTGGGCATTGCCCGAGATGGGGCCCGAGAGGGGGCCCGAGAAGCGGCCCGAGAGGGGGCCACCCCCGGGCGAGCCATAGCCGCGCAGGTATGGACGGTGGAGGGCGGCACCGCCTATATCCACAAGCTGGCCCATGTCGAGGACGCCCGCGCCCTCTCTCCCGGCACCGTGCTCAGCGCCGCCCTGTTCGAGCAGGTGATCGACCGCGACCGCGTCGCGCTGGTCGATTTCGGCACCGGCGACGACCCCTACAAGCGCGACTGGATGGAGGAGTGCCGCCTCCGTTACCGCCTCGACATGATGCGCCCGGGCCCGCTGTCGCTGTGGCCGCAAATCATCAAGGCGAGCGCAAAGCGCCTTGCGAGAGCGGTTTGCCATGGCTAGAGCCCCAAAAACCCGCCACAACGGCCGTGTCGAAAGACGCGCGCCCCAAGGGCGAGGACACAACAATACAGGGTGGTCACAGGCCAGATGGGTTCGATGCCAGACGATACACCAGGCGATACCGGCACGGTGCTGCGCGCCATCCTGGGCGATGTGCTGGGGCTGGGTGCGGATCAGCTGGCCGCATTTACCGATGACACCGGCCTGTTCGGCCATCTGCCAGAACTCGATTCCATGGCCGTCGCGGGTCTCCTCACCGAGATCGAGGACCGTTTCGACATCGTCATCGACGACGATGATGTCGATGGCGAACTGCTGGAAAGCTTCGGCGCCCTGCGCGCCTTCATCGCGGCCAAGCTGGCAGGCTAATTCCAGGCTGAAATCGGGGGCCAAACACCCCGCGCGGAGCCGCACAACCGGGGGGCACCCCCCGGCATGATCCTCACCACCTGGCCTGGCGCCTGCCCCACCACCGCCGCCACCAGCGAAATGGCGCTGGCCTTCGTGCCCACCCCCGCCGGTGGCGCCGCGCCGGACAGCTTCGCCTGCCACCCCGGCCCCCGCCTGCTGGTGCTGCCCGCCCTGTTCGACGAGGCCAACCGCCTGCGCCGCTTCACCGTGGCGACCATGCGCCAACTCGCCGCCATCGGCATAGCCAGCGTCCTGCCCGATCTGCCCGGCTGCGGCGAAAGCCTCGCACCGCTGGAGACGCAGCATATCGCCAGCTGGCGCGAGGCCGTGGCCGCCGCGGCCGCCCATTTCAACGCCAGCCATGTGCTCACCATCCGCGCCTCGGCCTGCCTTGCGCCCCCGGGCCTTCCGGGCTGGCACTATGCCCCCCACGCGCCATCCAGCCAGCTGCGCCAGCTGCTGCGCGCCCACACCCTCGCCGCGCGCGAGGCCGGCCAGTCCGGCAGCAGCGAAAGCCTGCTCGCCCGGGGCCGCATGCGCGGGCTCGACCTTGCCGGCTATGCCCTCGGCGCGCAGATGATCACCCAGCTTCACGCCGAGAGCCCCCCCCCGACCCTGCCGGTCATCACCCAGCACGCGCTGGCCGCCCCCGGCCTGTGGCTGCGGGCGGAACCCGGCGAGGATGCCGCACAGGCCGCAAGGCTGGCAACACTCATCGCCCACACCCTCCCCCAATCTGCAACCACCGCGACTTGTGTGGCCCAGCCCCTCAGGCTCGCCCAATGATCCGCCAGCCGCTCACCATCCCCTGCGAGGGCGCCCTGCTCGCCGCCACGCTCGATCTGACCGAAAGCGTCGATCAGCGCCCCACGGGTCTGATCATCGTCTCCGGCGGCAACGAGATCCGCTCGGGCGCATGGAACGGTCAGGCCCAGCTGGCGGCAAGGCTGGCAAAGGCTGGCTATCCGGTGCTCCGTTTCGACCGGCGCGGCGTGGGCGACAGCGAGGGCGACAACGCCGAATTCACCGGCAGCGCGCCCGACATCGCCGCCGCCATCGCCGCCTTGCGCGCCGCCTGCCCGGGCGTCTCGCGGCTGGTGGCCTGGGGCAATTGCGACGCGGCCAGCGCCCTCATGCTCTCGGGCGGCGCGGGCTGCGACGCGCTGATCCTGTCCAATCCATGGACCTTCGAGCCCGCCCCGGAGCCCACCGGCCCCGATGGCGCCTCGCCCCCCACCGCCGCCGTCCCACCACAGGCCCTGCGCGCCTACTACCGCCAGCGCCTCGCCAACCCCGTCGCGGTCGCACAACTCCTGCTCGGCAAGGTCTCGCTTACCGGTCTGGCCAACAGCCTGCTGGCCTCGCTGCGCCGCGCCGCGCCACCCACCGGCCTGTGCGCTGGCATGGCCAGGGGCCTCGCGCGCTTTCCCGGCCCGGTCAGCATCCTGCTGGCCAGCCGCGACCGCACCGCGCAAACCTTCCTCGCCCAGTGGAGCAAACACGACCCCCGCCTGCGCCAATGCCCCGGCGCCAGCCATTCCTTCGTGGAATCAGAGGCAAGAGAGTGGTTGTTCGGGGAGATTTTGAAAGTGATGAAAGCGTAAGGTTAAGGTGCGAGGGTGCGTTTGATCTGCCGATTTACCCTGTAAATCGGTTGGCCCTCGCGCTCCCTTTTCCTGTCATTGTCGCGCAAAGGGTTCGGCCTTGCGCAAGGTCGCGGCGCCGAAGGCTTTTAATGCCGCTTCGGGGCTGGGCGCGGTGGCCTGATGGGATGCGCCAAGCAAAATGGTATTGGGAGCGCGAGGGTGTAACACCCTCGCATCCTTGCTTACTTCCCTTAACCTTCACCCCTCACCCCTTGGCGGCAAAGGCATGCTCCGCCACAAACCGCCCCGCATCCAGCGCGGCCATGCAGCCGGTACCGGCGGCGGTCACCGCCTGCCGATAGGTGTGGTCCATCACATCG
>CAIWFP010000070.1 GCA_903911985.1 uncultured Sphingomonadales bacterium | reverse complement strand
TGGAGGCGAAATCTTGCGCGCGATCCCATTCGCAGCCCGTAACGGGATCGCGGAGGCGCGCCATGATGGCGAGAAGGCGTTCAAGCGCGTTGGTTGAATCGGCAAGCATGGGTCAATGCATAGGTGATAGTGACGCGTTTGGCCAAGGCCACTCTCGCGAGGAGGGCGGATTTCGGGAGCATAGTTCCAGAAAACCCGACCCAGTTAATAGTGATAATATGTATTATGTTAAATATAGCGACGTGGCGCATTTCGCCCAAAGCGGGATCAGGCGATTACTCTGCCGCCACAAAGCCCCTTTTACGGAATACCCGTCTTGCCAATCGGTTAGCGCGTGCCTCGACCACCTCATAGATCAGGCATCCGAGAACCACGCTCAACAAAATACAGATCGCCGCAACGCAGTCGCCATCCATGGCGAACCGATATTGGGCCGCAATCTTGAAAAATGCCGAAATGCTGAAGATCTGAACGAGGTAGATGCTGTAGGACCTGCTGCCCAGAAAAAGAGCGAAGCGACTGTTTGTCTGCGGCAGGTAGATCGATCCCACCACGACAAGGAAGGATGGAATGCCCCATCGCAGGATCCGAGGAAAATCCCCGAAATAATGTGTTGCCAGCAGGAGGCCGGCGCCAATCGCGAGGAACGGAAGGCCGATCGGCAACTTGGGGTGTCGCAGGAACAAGTTTGCCGCAATCATGCCGAAGACAAATTCTAGCGGCAGCACTATTCCCGCAAGTGCCAAGCCCGCGAGAGGCACGAGGCACGCAACCTGGCTCCAGACGGGGGACCTGACCAATATGCTTGCCGCGAAGATCGCGTAAAACAACATTTCATATTCCAGCGTCCACCCAACGTGGATCATGGGGACCCCGTCGAACGGTACCGAAATGAACAGGAATGACCTTAGCGCCCACCCCGGGTTTAGCTGAAGATGCTGGAACGCCGATGGATGGATCGCCAAAATCAGTATCAGCAGACCCGTCATCGCCCAGTATGTCGGTGCGATACGGGCCATCCGGTTGATGAAAAATTCCATGGCCGATTTGGGTTTTCGGGTCTGCGTATAGACCATCACGAAGCCGGATATGACAAAGAATATGTCGACGCCAGAGGCCCCGCAATCCAGAACAAAGCGCAGATAAGTGGCATGGGGGCCGTAAGCCATCGCCGCGCCAACGCTGTGAAACGCAACAACCATTATGGCCGCTACCGCGCGGAGAAACTGGACGTTCCTGACCATGCCTTGCGCGATCATGCCGTCATGGCCGCACCGCCATCCCATCAAAGCCGACCATCACGTGGCTGGGCAACTCTTGCGACAGCGCGGCATAATCCATGCTCTTGTCGAGATGGGTTAAAACCGCGCGCCCAACACGGCAGGCCTCGATCATCTCCAGCGCCATGCCCAAATTAGCATGCGTCGGATGTGGCTCCCGGCGCAAGCAATCTACGACCAACAGATCGCACCCGGAAAAAAGGGCCACCATCTCTGCGGTAATTGCACTGAAGTCTGTGGCGTAACCAACTGATTTTCCGTCTGCTTCAAACCGAAACCCGGTCGATTGCGCAGGTCCGTGCGGCATCTGGCACCAGTTGACACCAAAGCCCGCGCACATCCTCAACCGGTCCAGGGTCTCCAGCGCGACAAGGGTATGATAGCCAAATTGCCCGGCGAAGACATAGCCGAACCTTTGCCGCAAGCGCCGCACCGTTTCATCCACCGCATAGCCCGGCAATGGCGCCGCCCGGCCATATCGAAATGGCCGCAGGTCATCGATGCCATGGGTATGGTCGGCATGGTCATGCGTCCAGAATACCGCATCGAGACGGTGAATATTATTGGCAAGGAGCTGCGCCCGAAGATCTGTGGATGTGTCGACCAATATCCGGTCGCCCGCGTCACTTTCCACCAGGATCGAGGCGCGACTGCGGCGGTTACGGGGTTCCCCGGGGTCGCACAGCCCCCAATCCTCGCCCTCTGCACCGCCCACACGCGGCACCCCGGTCGAGGTGCCGCAGCCGAGCATCACCACTTTCACGCCGGCGCCCCTGCCGGGGCAAGCTTGGCGCGCGTAAACAGCCGGAAGAAATTGCGCGTCGTGGCCTCGGCCAGCGCGCCCTCGGACACACCGCGCAAGCCAGCCACAAAGCGCGCCGTATCGGCCGTGAACCCGGGCTCGCAAACCTTGCCCCTGTGGGGCATGGGCGCCAGGAAAGGCGCATCGGTTTCAACCAGCAGACGATCCTTAGGAATTACCTTGGCTATCTCCTGTAAGTCCTTCGCATTCTTGAATGTAATGATGCCCGACAGCGATATCGTAAGCCCCATATCAAGCACCTGCCCGGCAAAATCGGCAGAGGCGGTGAAGCAATGGATCAGCGCGGGAAAGACGCCCTCGCCCATCTCGTCGCGCAAGATCCGCAGTGTATCCGCCTCAGCGTCGCGGGTGTGAATGATCAGCGGCAGCCCGGTGACGCGCGCCACGCCAATGTGGGTGCGAAACAGCGCCTGTTGCGTCGCGCGGTCGGAATGGTCGTAATAGTAATCGAGGCCCGTTTCGCCGATGGCAACCACCCTTGGATGCGCGGCGGCGGCCAGCAACACGCCCTCGCCCATATCGGCATGTTCGTCGGCCTCATGCGGATGGATGCCAACGCTCGCCCAGACATCCGGCTCCTGCTCGGCAAGGGCAATGATATCGGCCCACTCGCGCTGCCGGGTGGAGATATTGAGAAAGCCCCCCACGCCGCCCGCGCGCGCGCGCGCCAGCACCGCCTGCTGCTGCTCGACCAGCCCCTTGTAATTGAGGTGGCAGTGGGAATCGATGAGCATCGCCGATCAGCCCTCGCCGTCCGCCGGCATTTCGAGGCGGGGGAAAGATGCCGACGGGTTGGGACAGGCGGAAGCCGGAGGCCCGCAGGCGTTCGTACCAGCTGGTGTCGGAGAGCGCGGCGAAATCGCGCTCGTCTGCCGGAATGCCCATCTGGTCGAGGAGTTTTCCGGCGCTGGTGGGGATGATCGGTTGGATAGCGATGGCGAGGTCGCGGATGGCGATGAACAGTGTGCCGAGCACGACTTTCATGCGCTCTGGATCGGTTTTTTTGAGCGACCACGGGGCTTGAATGTCTACATGAGCATTGCAGATATAAATTCCGTCCATCCATTCTTGGATGGCGCCATCTATGTGAAGTGCGTCCATTTTAAATTCGAACAATTTCGCAACATCATTTATAGAATTGACAAAATCTGTATCGACCTCATGCCATGGAGCATTATATATCTCCGGCAAAACCCCAT
>CAIWFP010000069.1 GCA_903911985.1 uncultured Sphingomonadales bacterium | reverse complement strand
TTCAAGGGCAAGCGCGTGGCGGTGATCGGCGGCGGAAATTCCGGCATCGAGGCGGCGATCGATCTGGCCGGTATCGTCGGCCATGTCACGGTGCTGGAATTCGACCCCCAGCTGCGTGCCGACGCCGTGCTGCAGGCCAAGCTGAACAGCCTGCCCAATGTGCGCGTCATCACCTCTGCCCGCACGACCGAGGTGCTGGGCGATGGGGCGAGGGTCGCGGCCCTCACCTATGAGGATCGCGATACCGGCACCATCCACAAGGTGGAGCTGGAGGGCATCTTCGTACAGATCGGCCTGGTGCCCAACAGCGAGTGGCTGAAAGGCGAGCTGGCGCTTTCACCGCGCGGCGAGATCGAGGTCGATGCGCGCGGCGCGACATCGCTGCCCGGCGTGTTTGCGGCGGGAGACGTGACCACCGCGCCCTACAAGCAGATCATCATCTCGATGGGCAGTGGTGCCACCGCCGCGCTTTCCGCCTTTGATTATCTGATCCGCCTGCCGGCAGAGAGCAAGGTGCGGGAGGCGGCCTGAAGGGCACCTAACGGGTTAAACGTGGGGGTGGCGCTTGATGTGCCGGTTTCCCAATGGAAACCGGTTGGCACCCCAAACCCCCATCAATGTCCGCGTGGGGGCCATCCATCAGCGACGCGCCTTGCCGCGAAGCGGCTTTAATATCCTGTGGCGCGGAGATGTGGCGCCTTGGCCGAACTGATGCGCCCACGCGGACAATGAAGGGGTGCAGGGGCTAGCCCCTGCGACTTTCCACGCGCCTAACCCTTAATGCCGATCCTTGCTATTCCGGTCGTATTCGTCCTCGATCGACCTGGGCACTTCCTGCCAGCTGTCCCAAGGCAGATCCTTGTGCAGATCCTGCGACCAGCGTTCCATCCAGTCGATGCCATCGGGCCCGACATAGGGGTCGCGCAGGCGATAGGCGGGGTCCTTCATCGCCTTTTCCAGACTCACCGCCTTCAGCTTGCGATCCCGCAGCATTTCGGCCAGTTCATCGATGCAATCGGCGTTGAGGCGGGTGTCATGGAGCAGCATGACAAAGGCGATCTGCCGGCCGAAAAGCGCCTCTGACGCCCGCTGATACCAGGCAATGGTCCGCTCGGTATAGGCCAGATACTCGCGCCGCACCTTCTGCGCCTTGGCATCCTCATGGTGGGCCAACGCATATTCGTAAGGTTCGGAAAATTCCCAATCGTCGGCATCGATGGTGACCGGCGCGATGCGATAGCCATGCGCGGCCAGCCAGTCGTCGATCTCCTTCTTCACCGCCTCGGGGAAGCCGGTTTCCAGATATGGGTGGCGGAACCACAACAGTGGCTTGTGCCTTGCGGCCAGCAAGCCCCGCGTCACCGGCTCGCCCCTGGCGATATCCGCTATATAGCCCTTGCCGCCCAGTTCGTTGGGCGATTCGTGGCTGAAGGTGTGGTTGCCAAGGCCCATGCCGGCATCCTGCCACTTCTTCAGATTGGCGATCTGCGCCTCGCGTTGAATACCGCCCGGCCTTTCGTCATCCAGCTTGCTCTCGTTGACAAAGCCGATGGCGGGAAAGTGGTGGCGCTTCAGCCCATGCAGCAGCTTGGTGTTGAAATAGTCAATCCACGGCTGGTCGTTAAAGATGGTGAGGCCGGGCAGATCATCGAAGGTGAGGGCGACCATACCCTCATTCCTGGGGCCCTCTGCCAAGGGCTTTTCCGCCCAAGCGGCGGGCGCGGTGCACAGCAAGGCGAGTCCGGCAACAATGGCCATCAGCGGGGCGGCTTTGAGCTGGCGCATGAAAAGATCTGTTCCTTGTGCGATGGGGCGCCATGGGCGGGCGCTGGCTGGGCCACCGCATAGGCGATGTGGGCGGCCTGCGCAAAGCGCGGCAAAGCTGGCCGCACAGGTCTCGCCCACCACTGGAATGGCGGGCCGGTCTGGCCTATGGCCGGTGCCTCACCCCGTCCCTCTCAATATCCCGGAAGCCCGCCCCGTGCCCCGCCAAGACCCGATCACCCCGGAACTGCCGATCCTCGTTGCGGCCTTGTACAAGTTTGCCCCCCTTGAAGACCGTCCAACCCTGCGCGCGCGGCTGACCGAGGCTTGCCGCAATGCCGGGGTGAAGGGTACGCTGCTGCTCGCGCATGAGGGGATAAACGGCACCATCGCCGGATCGCCCGAGGGCATTGGTCAAATCGTCGAGCATATCCGCGCCCTGCCTGCTTGCGCGGATGTCGATGTGAAATATTCCGGCGCGCCCGAGATGCCCTTCTATCGCATGAAAGTGCGGCTGAAGGCGGAGATCGTCACCATGGGCCAGCCCGATATTGACCCGCTGGCCAGTGTCGGCACCTATGTCGAGCCGGAAGGCTGGAACGCGCTGATCTCCGAGCCCGGTACGATCCTTATCGACACCCGCAACGATTACGAAGTCGCCGTGGGCAGTTTCGCCGGCGCGATAGACCCGAAAACCACCACGTTTCGCGATTTTCCCGCGTGGTTTCGCGCGGAGCGGGCGCGATTGCTGGCCGAGGGCTCCGGCATGGCGGGAAAGCCGCCCAAGGTCGCCATGTTCTGCACCGGGGGCATCCGCTGCGAAAAATCCACCGCCTTCCTGAAGGCCGAAGGGGTGGAGGATGTCTATCACCTGCGCGGCGGCATTTTGAAATATCTGGAGACGGTGCCGCCAGAGGAGAGCCTGTGGCAAGGCGAATGTTTCGTCTTCGACCAGCGGGTTTCAGTGGGCCATGGGCTGGTGCCGGGCACCCATGCGCTGTGCCACGCCTGCCGCCGCCCGATCACCGCCGAGGATCAGGCCTCGCCGCTGTATGAGGAAGGGGTGAGCTGCCCCGCCTGCCACGCCACCCGCACCGAGGCGCAGCGCGAGGGCTATCGCGAAAGGCACAGGCAGGAAATGCTGGCGGCAGAGCGGGGCCTTACCCATCTCGGCACCCATCTCGGCACCCATGTCCGCGCAATTGGCGGGTGCGGATGGCGGGCGTTAGCCGCGCGAATCACCGATGGGCGGCTTCCCTCACGCCGGGAATCCTGCTCAACTGGCGGGCGGACAGCGGGAGACGGCGAATGAAGCGCGCAGGGCGAATTTTGGCGTGGACGGGCGTGGCGGCGCTGGGGCTTTGCACCGGGCAGATGGCCTCGGCCGGACAGGCGCGTGCCGAGGCTGCAACCCCGCCAAACGCGCTGGCTGCGGCCCGCGCCCAGACCCAGCGCGCCGACCAGACCGCCTTTCGCGCCCTGTTCAAGGAACTGGTGGAGACCAACACCTCGCTGTCGGCGGGCAGCTGCACTCTGGCGGCCGCGCGCATGGCGGCGCATTTGCGTGCCGCCGGCCTGCCGGAAAGCCAGATCACCCTGTTCTCCGTGCCCGATCACCCCAAGGAGGGCGGCCTCGTCGCCATCTATCCCGGCTCGGATAAATCCGCCCGGCCGATCCTGCTGCTGGCCCATCTCGATGTCGTCGAGGCCCGGCGCGAGGACTGGGTTCGCGATCCCTTCACCCTCATCGAGGAGGGGCCCTATCTCTATGGCCGGGGCAGCTTTGACGACAAGGCGATGGCCGCGATCTGGACCGACACCATCGCCCGGTTTGCCGCCAGCCATTATCACCCAAAGCGCACGGTCAAGCTGGCCCTGACCTGCGGCGAGGAAACCTCGGGCGCCTTCAATGGTGCCGACTGGCTGGCGCACAACAAGCGGGCGCTTATCGATGCGGAATTCGCCATCAACGAGGGCGGCGGCGGGCGCACAGACGGCAAACCGCTGAGCGATGGCGGCCACCTTGTGGTGCAAAGCGTGCAGGTGGGCGAGAAGGCCTATATCGACTTCACCCTGACCGCCACCAACCCCGGCGGCCATTCCAGCCAGCCCGTGCGCGACAATGCGATCTATGCCATGGCGGATGCGCTGACAAAGCTTCGTGACCTGGAATTTCCGCTTGAATTCAACGACACAACCCGTGTCTTCTTTCGTGAGGCGGGCGCGGCGCGGGGTGGTGATACTGGCAAGGCGATGATCGCGCTGGTGGCCAATCCCGGCGACAAGGGCGCCGAGGCTATCGTCAATCAGGACAAAATGCTGCACTCCATGCTGCGCACAACGTGCGTTGCAACATTGCTCTCGGGCGGCCACGCGCTCAACGCCCTGCCGCAGCGGGTGACGGCCAATATCAACTGCCGCATGTTCCCCGGCCGCACGCCGGAGGAGACCCGATCCGCGCTGGTGGCAGCCATCGGCAACCCGTCCGTCAGCGTCGAGATCCGCCCCCCGGCCAAGGCCATCGCCAAGGCGCCACCGCTCGACCCCGCCGTGGTCGGGCCGATGCGGCGGCTGGTGGCGAAGTATTTCCCCGGCGTGCCCATGATGCCCACCATGTCCACCGGCGCAACCGATGGCGTCTATCTGGAGGCGGTTGGCATCCCCACCTATGGGGCACCCGGCCTCTGGGCCGATCCGGATTCCAACGGCATCCACGGCCTCAACGAGCGGATCGAAACCCGCTCGCTGCTCACCGGACGCGACTATCTGTTCGATCTGGTAAAGGCCTACGCCCGATAGACAGGCGGCGATAGGCAGGCGGCACGTCAGCCGATTTGCGAAAGCACCCACCCGCTGGCGGCGGCCAGAACGAGGGCGTGAATCACATTCCATTTGCGGCCGATGATAAGCCACGCCGAGACAATCGCGATCCCTGCCGCCCGCCAGTCGAAACTGGCCCACTGGGGCAGATTGAAGCTGATCGGACCTAGCTCCACCGGACGCGTGACATGAAACAGCAGATGGAGCGCGAACCAGACGCTGAGGTTGGCGATGACACCGACAATCGCGGCGGTCACCAATGCCAGCGCGCCCTTCAGCAAACGGGCGTTTTCCAGACGATCAATCCATGGGGCCAGCGCGAAAACCCAAAGGAAGCAGGGCGTAAACGTAACCCATGTGGTGAGCAGAGCCCCCAGCAACCCCGCCCCCAGCGGCGTGAAGGGCGCAGGGCTGCGGAAGGCCGCCAGATAGCCGACGAACTGCGTGACCATGATCAGCGGGCCGGGCGTGGTTTCGGCCAGCCCCAGCCCATCGGCCATTTCGGGCGCGCTCAGCCAGTGTTGGGTGGAGACCGCCTGCTGGGCCATATAGGCGAGCACCGCATAGGCCCCGCCGAAGGTGACAACCGCCAGCTTTGAAAAGAACACCCCGATCCGCCACAACACGTGATGCGGCCCCAGCAGCGCCAGCACCGCCACCATCGGCGCCGCCCATGCCACCGCGCCAATCAGCGCGGACCACAGGCTGTGTTTCCATGGGCGCGGCGTGGCAGCGGTCGCGGCCGTATCAGCCTTCAGCCCCAGCAGGGCCGGGCGCGTGCGGGCCACCAGCCAGCCGATGCCCCCCGCCCCGATCACCACCAGCGGAAACGGCGCGTTAAACAGGAACAGCGCCACAAATGAGACAACCGCCGCCCCCTTGCGGAATGGTGTGCCCAGAGCCCGCCCGGCCAGCCGCAGCACCGCCTGAACCACAATGGCCAGCACCGCCGACTTGATCCCCAGAAACAGCGCGGCAAACCAGCCCAGATGCGCGGCGAAACCATAGAGCATCGATAGCGCCAAAATGACCAGCGCGCCGGGAATGACGAAAAGCAGCCCCGCGGCAAGGCCACCCCGGATGCCATGCAGCTTCCAGCCGATCCAGATCGCCAGCTGTTGCGCCTCGGGCCCGGGCAGCAGGTGGCAGAAGTTCAGCGCGTGGAGATATTGGTCCTCGCTGATCCAGCCGCGCTCCTCCACCAGTTCGCGGTGCATCAGCGCGATCTGTCCGGCGGGCCCGCCAAAACTGAGGCAGCCAATGCGCGCCGAGACGCGGACCAGTTCGGTAAAATTAGGCTTCGTTTGGGGAATTGTCATGACGCGCCCACACCCTCAGCTCCGCGAAACCACGGAGCATCGAAAGGCAACGCTTGGGCCGACGCCTGACCGGGGGGTTGCATTGCCCCGGATCTGCAAAAAAGGTAATCGAAGCTCCGCGCCTCGGCAACACCCCGCGTTATACCAAGGCGCTAAGATGCTGACGCATCACGCCTTGAAAATGTTCAGGCGCCACACAGGCTTAACCAAGGTTCGAAGAGTCAAGCTCATCGAACCTTGGTATTAGACGCCTTGCCGGACGCACCCGCCTCACTCCGGCGATCCTTCAGCCAAGCCCTCTCAGACCTCGTCGGCGAAGGCCATGCTGCCCTGATTGAACAGAGTGACGAGCAATTCCAGCACCGGCCCCGACTGGATGAGGTTCGGATTGGCCACCATCGGCTGCGGCCCGCACAATTGTTCGGCAAAACCGGCCGTGTCGTTGGCACATTCGAAACACTGGCCATCAACGAATAGCAGGATCGATTGCGACTGTTGCCGGACAAACGAAAAGCGGCTGGCCGGGTTGCGCAGCAACGGCACATTCCCGGCAAGGCCTTCGCGCAACTGCGCTACATTGATTGGCTCTTGTGGCCGCCAATCGATATCGGGATATTTGCGCGTGCTGTTATATGTTCCGAACCACCGGGCGAAGGCTGCGGGATCGGCCATGTCCCCAAGGATCATCGCGTGCAGCCCGGCGATCGCCTGTTGGGATATCTCGCCGGGATTGTCGCACTCCCGCAGATCCGGATCCTCGTACCGCTCGTCCTCTTGCGCGGCCCCAAGCAGATGATCGCACCAATGCGCGATCAATTCGGCGCGGGCAGGTGCGCGAAAGCCGATCGAATAGGTCATGCAGTCATCGCCAACCGCGACGCCATTATGCGCGATGCCCGGCGGCAGATAGAGGATGTCGCCGGGCTCGAGAATCCATTCCCGCACAACCTCGAAATTGGCCAGCAGGCATAGATCGTCATGCGGCACCAATGTGCTGGTGGCATCACAGGCCGCCCCCACCTGCCAGCGCCTTTTGCCCAGGCCCTGAATCAGGAACACATCATACCGGTCGAAATGCGGCCCCACCCCGCCGCCATCGGTGGCATAGCTGACCATGACATCGTCGATGCGCCAATTGGGGATGAAGCGAAACGGATCAATCAGCGCGGCAACTTCTGGCACGTGCTGATCGACAGCCTGCACCAGCAGCGTCCAGGGATCTTCGCTTGGCTGGGCTAAACGCGATTCCGTGAAGGGGCCAAATTCGGCCTGCCACGTCGCGCCCGCATGGGCAATCAGCCGCGCCTCGACGCCCTCCTCGCAGGCGAGCCCCGCAAGTTCGTCGGGGTCGAGCGGATTGCTCCAGCCCGTCCAAGGATTTCGGATCAGCAGCGGCTGCTTCTGCCAGAAATCGCGCAGGAAAACGCCAACATCAAAATTGTCTAATTGCATAAACACTCGCGAGGAAACGGCGGTTGTATACCCAAGGAGGTCCACAAACCGCCACCTTGCCCTGCGGCATTACGTGAATTGATCGGTTTGATCGCGGAATTTCCCGCGAAACCAACCGCGGGCAAAGGCAATTACCCTGCTACGGATCTTCATGGGCGGCGGCAAGCCGCTTGCCGCCCGGTGTCGGCATGTTCCCATCGCGCGGATCAGTAGCCGAGCCGGACCCTGAACCAGACGGCCGGCGGCGATATTCACGACTATTCGCACAACATTCTCAGGCTGGAACGAGATGGTAGCCCCATTCAGCGCCGGGAACGGTCGGCAAGACCAGAATTCGCGAAGTGTGGCCTACCGTGATCAACCCGCGATCGAGGGTCGCGGTTAACCGGAAAATTGTGGTGAGAGAGGTTGGAGGCCCGACCCGCCTCCATATTCTCAAAGCAAGAATTTGAATTTAATATATATTATTTACGACTTTTCTCAAAAGGCCCCCTAGAAGGCCCCCTTTTATGTCTGCCCGTACCTGAACGATA
>CAIWFP010000068.1 GCA_903911985.1 uncultured Sphingomonadales bacterium | reverse complement strand
GGCCAGCAGCACCGCCGCCAAGCAGCGCCGCCGCTTGCGTGGCGACCGCTCCACCCAGCGACCAACCATTGAGAACGACAGGCCCGGTACATGTCTGCCGAACGATCCCGGCAACATCCCCCGCCAAAGCAGCCACCGACATGTCTTCAAAATCCCGATCGGATTGGCCGCATCCGCGATGATCAAAAGTGATCACGGCGTGGCCCTGCGCTTTGAGAGCCTCAACAGTTCCCGCCCAGATCCGACTGGACATGCCCCAGCCGTGGATAAGCACGACCGGAATGCCGGCGCCGCGGTGGTGTTCATAGTAGACGGTCCGGCCATTGCCGCAATCGAAACGGGCCATATTCTCTCTCCCTTGAACAGCCCGCTATTGCGGTGCCGCCAACGTAATCCCCAGAAGCGGACTGAAGTGGTGCATCGTAACCGAGCGGCACGCAATTTTCCAAACGCCGTCGCGTCGCTCGAAGCTGTCCGAATAGGTTGCCGCAACCGTCTGCGCCTGGCCGTCGCTGGTATTGCCGATGCAGTAGACATCGCACACACCCTTGGCACGATCCGTCCCATCCAGCGCGATGCGCAGATTGGTCGAATAATGGGTCGTCTGCGTCCAGGCAGGCCAGAGAATATCCACGAGAGCATGGTTAACGCCCTCGTGGCCCTGAAAATTGCCAAAGGGCGGGCCGATTTCCCATTTGGCGTCGGGCCACCAGATGTTCATGAAGCGGTCGTATTGGCGCTTGTCAAAGCCTTGGCAATAGTCGCTTGTTAGGTCGAGCAGGGTCATGCGGGTTTCGAGCAGATCAAGACGCTGTTCGATCGAGATGGTCATGTCGATGGCTCCCGCTGCAGGATTGCCGCGAACTTTGCCTCGGCGTCTGCCCGGCGATGCGGCGTAAAATAAGTCGGCCATGGACCTTCCGCGGGGCTGACGTTGCGCAGAATGTCCTTGGCGACAGAAACTTTGTGCACTTCGGTGGGTCCGTCGACAATGCCCATTTCCGGGACATATTGCCACATGTCCATCAGCGGCGTTTCATTCGACATGCCGAGCGAACCGTGGATATGCAGCGCGCGGTAGACCACATCCTTGAGCACGCCGGGCATGGCAGCCTTGATGGCCGAAATCTCGCGCCGGACGCGGCGGGTATAGCCCTTGTCCTGATCCATCAGCCACGCGGCATAGAGCACGTGGAGACGGAACTGGGTTATCTGGGTGTAACTGTCGGCGATGCGCTCCTGAACCATCTGTTTGTCGGCCAGGCGCTCACCCTTGGTGACGCGCGAGACGGCACGCTCGCACATCATGTCGAGCGCCTTGTTAAGCATGCCCACCGTGCGCATCGCGTGATGTATCCGGCCACCACCAAGCCGGGACTGAACGACCTTGAAGCCCTCACCCTCCTCGCCCAGCGCATTGCTGCGCGGCACGCGGCAATTGGCAAACCGCAGATAACCATGGACGCCACTGCCGATCTCGTCCTTTGGCCCGACGGCGGTGTTGCGGACAATCTCCAGACCCGGCGTGTCGCGTGGAACGATGATCGTTGTAGATCCGACATGTACCGCAACGTCCGGGTTGGTTATGCACATAACGATCAGGAATTCGGCCATGTCTGCATGGCTGGCGAACCATTTCTCGCCATTGATTACCCACACGTCACCGTCCAACCGAGCGGCGCACGTGAACTCTCCTGGATCGGCCCCAGCCTGAGGTTCTGTCATAGAGAAACACGAGACAATTTCACCATCAAGCAAAGGCTTCAGATAGCGCGCCTTCTGGTCCTCGGTGCCGAACCGGGCAAGGATTTCAGCGTTGCCGGTGTCGGGCGCCTGGGTCCCGAACACCGTCGGAGCAAACCGGCTGCGACCAAGGATCTCGTTCATCAGCCCAAGGTGCAGTTGACCATAGCCCTGCCCGCCGAGTTCGGGACCGAGGTGGCAGGCCCACAGACCCTTTGCCTTCACGATCTGCTGCAGTGGGAGCATCGCCGTTCGCGCCAGCGAGCGCGGGTCGAACGGATCGCCCGGCTTGCGAAACACGAGGTCCATTGGCTCGATCTCGGCAGTGACGAATTCCCTTATCCAGTCTAGCTTCGCCTGAAAGTCAGGCTCGGTCGCGAAATTCCATACCATCAAATATGCTCCAAAAATTTTCAGCAGCCAGCGTACCAGCCGCCGTCTATCCATAATTCCGCGCCGGTCACATACCTTGCATCGTCCGAAGCCAAGTATAGCGAGCCATTGGCGACATCCATCGGATCACCAACCTCGCCCATCGGGATCGAGGCCTTGATGGCGGCATCCTGCTCCGGGGTTATATCGCCCAGGATCGGCGTCCTGATCTGGCCGGGAAAAATCGTATTCACGCGAATGCCGCGCTTGGCGAATTCGAGCGCGGCTCCCTTGCTCATGACACGCACCGCCGCTTTTGAGGCGTGATAGCTGATCGCGCCGGCACTGCCGATGAGCCCATAGAGCGAGGATATGTTGACGATGGCGGCGTTGCCCGCCTTGAGCAGTTCGGGAACGCCAGCCTTCATGCCATAGAATACGCCGGTCTGGTTGACGCCAACCATGCATGCCCAGCCTTCTTCGGTTTCCGCCTCGATGCCGCCGGGATGGAAGATTCCGGCGTTGTTGACAAGCGTGGTCAGCTTACCGAATACCGCCACCGTCCGGGCCACGGCGTTGTGCCAGCTGGCAAGATCGGTAACGTCGAGCCGAACGAACGCTGCGTCGCCCCCTTGCGCTGCAATGCCAGCGACAACCTTAGCGCCCAGTTCCTCTTGCAAGTCGGCGATCATCACTTTTGCCCCTTCCCGGGCATAGAGGATCGCCTGCGCCTCGCCGAGACCGCTCGCACCACCCGAAATCAAGGCGACCTTACCTGCCATCCGCTCGCCCATAAGGATTCTCCCACGCCTCTCTTTATCGAGTGCCGTTTAAAGCACCACAAACACTAGTTTGAGACAAGCAAAAATGTGATTCGAAACGCGTTCAGGCCACCCCGAGCCAGCATTTCAGGGCACCCAAGACACCTTAAATATCTGTTGTTATTGTATATTAATTTCATAAAAATGATTTTCTTAAAAATCTACTTGCTGGCTCCAAGCAAGTAATATAGCAAATGTTGGTCGCATTATCCGGCTGGCCCAGTCGTGTCAGACGCTACTGCCCGCCCGCAAAAAGCAGGCGTAAGGTGGCGGTCTGCAGACAACCCCCGGGGCTGCGGCACACTAATGAAAGCCACGGCAGACAGCGCGTGGTCAGGGGGGAGAGCTATGTCGAACATTCCAGCAATTTTTGTGCGGGCACTGCTTGTTGCGTCGGTTTCAGCATCAGCAATGGCGGCCATACCGGCACGAGCCGCAGATGCGGAAAAGACTGCCGCGTCCGAAACCGATCAGGGGCTGCAGGAGATCGTCGTCACCGCGCGCAAGCGCTCTGAAAATCTACAGACGGTCTCCGCATCGATCAGCGCACTCAGCGCCGGCGCTCTAGCCAAGCGCTTCGATTCTGACGTGCGAGACTTTGCCAACTCCTCGCCGAACGTGCTGATCGACGATACTCAGCAGGGACCCGGCGGCGTTGCCGCAATCTACATCCGCGGCGTCGGCGTTGCTGATGTCGAAAAGTCGGTGGATCCGGCCGTCGGCGTCGTGATTGACGACGTCTACATCGGACAAAGTTCTGGCAGTCTGCTCAAGGCAATCGACGTCGATCGCGTTGAAGTGCTTCGCGGCCCGCAGGGCACTACCTTCGGCCGTAATGCCACAGGGGGCGTCATCAACCTCGCCCGATCGCGACCGACGCAGGACCTGACCGGCAAGGTCCGCGCTACATACAGCAGCTTCGACACCGTCGACTTGCAGGGTGTCGTCAGCTTCGGTCTTGCACAAAATGTCGCTCTCAAGGTCACTGGTGCCTACAACACTTCCGACGGGTATATCTACAACATCACTCAGCATCAGCCGGGGCAGAAATCGGATTTTCGCTCGATCGGCGCGCAGCTCCTTCTGACGCCAACATCCGATCTCGAAGTAAGCGTAAGCTATGACCATCAGTTGACACGGCAGGACCCGCCGCAGGTGATGGCGCTGACCAAGCCGACCGATCTATTCTGCGCCGCCTACAATTACTGCTCACCCCAGCCAGATCAGACGATAACTGGCAATCGCTACGTCAGCGCCGGCAATGCTCCGTTGAACAAGAACGCCCGCTTCAAGCTCGACATGGCCATCGGCAAGATCAAGTATGACATGGGCAATGATCTGCAGCTGCAATACATCTTGGGCTATCTGCGCACTGACGAATCAGTCAATCAGGACTTCGACGGCACTCCGGAAACTCTCTACCATACCGACCGTCCAGCGCGCTGGCACCAGATTACCAACGAATTGCGCCTGGCTAAGGGCGGCTCAGGACCGCTCACCTTCGTCGTCGGCGGGTATTACTGGGATTCGAAATACACGATAGATCTCAAAAACTATATCGGATTTGCCGGTCCGCCGCTGCTGACCAGTGCGCAGGAAGTCACACAAACAACCAAGTCATATGCCGCCTTTTTCGAGGGCGACTACAAGCTAACTGACAAGCTGAAGTTGTCGGTTGGCGGGCGCTATACTCACGACAAGAAGACCTCATTCGTCAATGACGGAACCATCTACATCTACGGCACGCTCAATGAGGTCAATCCGATCGAAACAATCGCACCAAGCCTGGCCGGAGGCAGTATCGTGATGACGCAGCCGGTCGAGGCCAGTTGGTCGAAATTCACACCCAAGGTAAGCCTGAGCTACAACGTGACCCGCGATGTGATGACGTACGCGCTCTGGTCGCGCGGCTATCGCGGTGGCGGGTTCAACGGCCGCCCTGCTACGCTCAGCGCGGCGTCGACACCCTACAACCCCGAAACGCTTGACAACTACGAACTCGGCTTCAAATCGGAGTTTCTCGACCATAAGATCCGGCTGAACGCAGCTGCCTACCTCATGAAGTACAAGGACATGCAGCAGGATCTTGACGTTCCGGCGCCTGGTACGTCGACTGGACGTGAAAATCGCACAATCAATGCTTCCGAGGCCGATCTGAAAGGCGTCGAAGTCGATCTGACCGCGCGGGTAACAAGCAACCTGACCCTGAGCGGAAATCTTGGCTACCTCGATGCGAAGTACAAGAACTTCTTCGGGGACATCTACAGCACGGGCACGCCAGTCGATGCTACATTCCTCAAGATACGCCGCGCGCCGAAGTTGACCTGGGATCTTGGTGCCGCCTACGAAGCAGAGTTTGGGCCCGGCAAGGTTTTAATCAACGCTGAGCTGCACTACATCGGCGCCCACGAACTCACGTTCCTGAACAATCCGAACCTGCGCAACGGCAGCCAGTACCTCCTCGATGCCTCGGCCAGCTACAAGATCAAAAACACGATGATCAGCGTCTATGGCAAGAACCTGGTGAATGAAGACGGCTGGACTATCGGCTACGACGTTCAGCATGTGTGGAGCTATGCCGCACCGCGCCAGCCCCGGTCATGGGGTGTTGCGATCACCCAGAATTTCTGATCGCAGCCTCGATGGCCAACATGGCATCTGAACCGCCGTCAGCACCGCAGCGTCGGTGGGTCGTAACCGGAGCATCGCGTGGCCTAGGCCACGCGATCGCCGCACTTGCTTGCCGTCGTGGGGACAAGGTCTGTCTCGTAGGCCGTAATCCAGACATCGCAGAGATTGCCACCACATTAGGCGAAAACGCGATCGGCATCTCCGCAGATGTTACCAAGGCTTCCGATCTTGAACGACTGGCTGAAGCGGTCGGAAACGCGTGGGGCGGGATCGATGTCCTAGTCAACAATGCCGGGCTGCATCGAGGTGGAACCCTCGGCAACGTCTCGGACGAGGATTGGAATGCCTCGCTTGCGACCAATCTCACTGGCCCGATGCGGGTCATTCGCGCCATGGACTGCCACTTGCAGGCAGGAAGTTCGGTGGTCAACGTCGGTGCGGTAGTCGGTTTCAGGGGCTTCCCCGGCGATAGCTGCTACGGCGCCTCGAAAGCAGGGCTGACCGGTCTGACCACAGTGCTGGCAACCGAGCTTGCGCGCCGCCAGGTGCGCGTAAACATGGTCGTCCCCGGGTTCGTTATGACAGAGATGACATCCGGCGTTTCGGAACGCGCGCGCAAGGCGATAATTTCTCGCATTCCCTTGCAGCGCATGGGCACGCCAGAGGAGATTGCGGATGTGTGCTGGTGGGTGGCCGGCTCCACCTATATGACCGGTTCAGTGGTGTTTACTGACGGCGGGCTGATGAGCAACCTGTGAACACCGCCGGGCATTTCAAAGAATGGCTACACGAAGCCGCGGGTTACGACGACATCGTGTTGGGTCCGGTGCTGACAGGAGGAAATTCCAATGTCACCCGCATTGTGGAGACCCGCCAGGGACGTCTGATCCTGCGGCATCCCCCGGTCAACCTGGTTTCGGATCGTGCGGCAGCTGGAATTGAGCGTGAATACCGTGCTATCACAGCGCTGCAAGGGCGCGCACCAGTGCCCCGCCCGATTGCGTGGTGCGCCGACCCTGCTGTGATCGGACAACCATTTGCAGTGACGGCATGGATCGAAGGCTTCGCGCTGAGCGATGCCCTACCGCACCACTGGACCAATACGCCCGAAACCATCAACCAGTTAGGGCTTGCCATGATCGGCGGGCTCGCGACGGTCCATGCAATCGACTGGCGCGAAATCCTGCCGTCCGACTTTGGGAGGCCGGAAGGCTTTGTGCAGCGCCAAGTCTCCCGCTGGCTAAAGGTCAGGGCGGCCGATCGCGTGCGGGATCTGCCCTTGCTGGAAACAATCGGCGCGTGGCTAATGGAAAACTGCCCAGCGACCACGCGCACCAGCCTCATCCACTGCGATTTCCATCTCGATAACTGCCTAATGGCAAAGGACGCGCCGCGCCTTGAGGCAATTCTTGATTGGGAAATGGCCACGCTGGGTGATCCGTTGATCGACCTTGGCCTGTGCCTGTTCTTTTGGAAGCGGGACCCGAAGGGAAGCTTAGGTTTCCGTCAAATCCAGGGTCTCTCGAACCGATCCGATATCATCGCCCCGGGTGATCTGGCTCGCGCATGGTCTGAAGCGACCAACTTCGATCATGCAGGGCTTCACTACTTCATGGTTTTTGCCGCGTGGCGCCTCGCCGCCATCGTCGAGGGGGCATGGGTACTCCATCAGCAAGGGAAGGAGGACACTGCCTACGCCAAAGGGATCGAGCACGATGTGCCGGCACTGCTGCGCGAGGCGGCCGCCATCATCGAAAATGGAAAGATCTGATGGACAGCACGATGATGAACCATCCGCTGTCGACACAGATGATCTTCGAACGCGGAGAACGCCTGTTCGCAGACAGCCGCATCGTCAGCTTCGATGGAGCAACGACAACATCGCGCGACTTCGCCGCGACCGCGGACCGGGCACGCCGCCTCGCCAGTGCGCTTTCGGCGCTGGGGCTGCAGTGCGGAGAACTGATCGGAAGCTACTGCTGGAACACGCCCGCCCATCTTGAAGCCTATCTTGCAGTTCCGGCGATGGGCTGCGTACTCCACACGCTCAATGTGCGCCTTCCGCCCACGCAGCTCGAATACGTAATCAACCATGCAGACGATCGGATAATACTGGTCGATGCGGCGCTGGTGCCGGGCTTGGG
>CAIWFP010000067.1 GCA_903911985.1 uncultured Sphingomonadales bacterium | reverse complement strand
CGAACCCCGCCCGTCAAACCTGCAAGCCTCTCGATCCGCCGCGATGAAATAGACGCAACGGCGGCGCTCGGCCTGCTTGGGCCTATGCCCCTGCCAACAGCCGGACCGAACCGGTCAGCGTGCCCTCGCGAATAAGAAAGGCTAAAGCTTTCTCACCAGCATTTCGGCCACGGCCAGCCATGCGGGCGCCTCGACGATGATCTGCCGCTGGCCGGGTCCGGGCGGAAGCAGGGCCACGCGGTTGTCATCGCGATCGATCAGGCGGCCAAAGGCGAAACGGCCGCCGGGGCGCGGGGCCAGAACATCGCGGTTAAGCAGTCGGGCAAAACTCTCGGGCGGCAATTGCCGCAGCCAGATCTGGTCACCGCCACGGTATTCCCCGGCGCTGGTCTCCACAGCCAGCGCCAGCAGCGTGCCTTCCGAGCCCAGCGCCGTGGGAAGAACCGCGTCGCGCGGGGTGGTGAGCGCGTCGGCGCCACTGTCGATAAGGCGGGCGATGATGCGCGGTTGCTCGGCGGCCTCGCCCCGTACCAGCAGCTCGGGTTCCACCTCCAGCGCGGCGGCGATGCGGTTCATCCACACCAGGCTGAGGTTGCGCGTGCCCGTTTCCAGCCGTCCGATGGTTTGCGCGGTGGTGGGCGGCACGCAGGCGGCGGCGACATCGGCCAGGGTGAGGCGTTTCTGACGGCGGATATCGCGGATGCGGTTGATCATGGCGGGCCCTGTGGTGTTTGGCGGAGGAGGGATTGGAATAACCAATTTGGTTTTTATACTTTCCTACAATCCTGACGATTTGGCAATGTCCTTTCGCGCCATCCATGGTCGGGGCGCTGGTCGGGGGGATTGCCATGCGGCGGGAACTGGTTGAACGTGAATTGACAGCCGAGGGGCCGGTTAACCGCCCCGCGCGAAAAGGCCGCCGCAGTGTGACGGTCAATATTGCCGAATCGCCGCTCAGCTGGCTCCACGCCCGGGGCCATCTCGATGATCGCCAATACCTCGCCGGTGAGCGGCTGCGCAGTGATTGGGAATCTGCCCACCTCTCGCCCAGCCTGACCATGAACTGGAACCCGGTTCGCACCAACTCCAGCCGGAGGGGCCTGGAGCCCGGCGAGCGTCAGATCGCTGCCCGCGCCCGCTTTGACAAGGCGGTGGCGCTGGCCGGGCCGGGATTGTCCGATGTGCTGTGGCGGGTGGTATGTGCTGGCGAGGGGCTGCCCGATGCCGAACGCGCGCTCGGCTGGCCGGTGCGTTCGGGCAAGCTGGTGTTGAAACTGGCGCTGGACCGGGTGGCCGAGTTTTACCGGATCGGGTGAGGGGCAGGGAGGGAAGGGTAGAGAGTAAGGTGCGAGGGACTCGTCCCTCGCGCTCCCTGTCCCTGTCATTTTTGCGCCAAAGGCTCAGCCTTGTGCAAGGTCGCCGCGCCGCAGGTTGTTTAAGCCGCTTCACGGCTGGGCGCGTCGTTGCGGAGGACGTGCCGAGCCAGACAGGATTGGGAGCGCGAGGGACGAGTCCCTCGTATTCTATCCTTCTTTATCTATTTTCCCGGCAGGGCGCCCGCCACGCGATGGCGAAGGACTGGCAGGACTTCAGCCTCGAACCACGGATTGCGCCTCATCCAGCCGGTGCTGCGCCATGAGGGGTGGGGCAGGGGGAGAAAACGTGGGGCAAATTCGGCGAAGGCGCGCACCCTTTCGGTCATGCTGGCCTTGGCTTTGCCCAGATAGTTGTCCTGCGCGTAGCTGCCGACCAACAGGGTAAGGCGGTCATCCGGCAGCGTGGCGAGCACTTTGTCGTGCCATTGGGGCGCGCATTCGGGGCGGGGCGGCAGATCGCCCGAGGTGCCCTTGCCGGGATAGCAGAAGCCCATCGGCACCAACGCGACCTTTGCCGGGTCATAGAATGTGGCTTTGTCGAGGCCGGTCCAGTCGCGCAAGGCTTTGCCGCTGTCATCGTCCCACGGGATGCCGCTGGCGTGAACGCGGGCGCCGGGAGCCTGTCCGATAATCACCAGCCGCGCCGAGGGACTGAACTGCACCACGGGCCGGGGGCCCGCGCCGAGATGAGCCTCGCACAGGCGGCAGGCGGCGATGCTGTGGTGAAGCGGGGTGGATGGCGCCGCGCTCACGCGCTCTCCACCATCTCCGCCAGTTCCAGCCAGCGTTCCTCGGCGGCGTCTTTCTCTGCCCGGGCCTTGTCGAGGGCGGCGGTAAGCTGGGCGAATTTGGCCGGGTTGGCGGTGTAGAGCGCGGGGTCGGCAAGGGCCGCCTCGGTGCGGGCGATCTCGCTGTCCAGTTCCTCGATGCGGGCTGGCAGGATCTCGTAGTCGCGCTGATCCTTGTAGCTGAGCTTGCCCTTTTTGGCCGGCATTGGCGGCGGCGGCGCGGCGGCGGGGCCGGGCTTGGG
>CAIWFP010000066.1 GCA_903911985.1 uncultured Sphingomonadales bacterium | reverse complement strand
TTGACCCCGGCCGCCTTGGCGAGCTTCTTGGACTCGATCTTGTCGCCCATAGCCGCGATGGCATTGACCGGGGGCCCGATGAACTCGATGCCCTCGGCGGCGAGCTGCTCGGCAAAGCTGGTGCGCTCGGACAGGAAGCCATAGCCCGGATGCACCGCCTCGGCGCCGGTCTGCTTGCAGGCGGCGATGATCTTTTCGGGGATCAGATAAGACTGCGCAGCGGCCGAAGGGCCGATGTGCACGGCCTCGTCCGCCATCTGCACAAAGGGCGCGCGGGCATCGGCATCAGAATAGACCGCGACGGTCTTGATACCCATACGACGCGCCGTCTTGATAACCCGGCAGGCGATTTCACCACGATTGGCGATGAGGATTTTCTTGAACATTAATGGCCCCTTAGACGGCGAACATTATACCAAATGACAGCAGCAAAAATCACAGCGGCGACGAGCAGAACCCCATTTGGGCCAAGCAAGCCCATTACAGCGCCAAACCAATTGGGGCCTTGTTCCTCGCACCAAGCTCCCGGAGCCAAACCGCAGGGAGCCAAAATTGCTAATTGCGAGAAAAACACCGCAACAATCCAATAAATACAGATAAGTATGATTGGCTTGAGAAAGCGCATCACTCCGCCATCTCCAAAATTTCGTCACCCTGAACTTGTTTCAGGGTCCATCGCGCCCCACGCACGAACTGCGCAGGTCGCAAAATGGATGCTGAAACAAGTTCAGCATGACGAGGGTGGGTGGATAAACTCACTCCGCCGCTTCCCGCAACAGCTTGCACCCACGCGGCTCTTCAGCGGCCATCGGCTTCAGCCCCAGCCGGGCGAACAGCGCGCCGTCGCGGTCGTCGCCGGCGTTGGGTGCGGTCAGCAGGCGGTCGCCGGTGAAGATACTGTTGGCGCCGGCCATGAAGCACAGGGCCTGTGCCGCGTCGGACATAGACTCGCGCCCCGCCGACAGCCGCACCATGCTGGCGGGCATACAAATCCGCGCCACTGCCACAGTGCGGACGAACTCGATATCGTCGATCTTGGCCAGCGGCGTGTCCGCCAGCATATCGCCCAGCACGGTGCCCTTTACCGGCACCAGCGCGTTCACCGGCACGCTTTCGGGATGCGCGGGCAGCGTGGCCAGCGTGTGGATGAAACCAACCCGGTCCTCGCGCGTTTCGCCCATGCCGACGATGCCGCCGCTGCACACATTGATGCCAGCCTTGCGCACCTCGGCCAGCGTATCCAGCCGGTCGTCCATGGTGCGGGTGGTGATGATCTCGGCGTAACGCTCCGGCGAGGTGTCGATATTGTGGTTGTAGTAGTCCAGCCCCGCCTCGGCGAGCTGCTGGGCCTGATGCGGCTCCAGCATGCCCAGCGTCATGCAGGTTTCCATGCCCATCTGCCGCACGCCCTTCACCATCTCGACGATGGCGGGCATGTCGCGGTCCTTGGGATTGCGCCATGCGGCGCCCATGCAGAAACGGGTCGAGCCATTGTCCTTCGCCTGCGCCGCCATCTGCAGCACCGCGCGCGAGTCCATCAGCTTGGTCGCCTTGACACCGCTGTCGGCCGATTTCGATTG
>CAIWFP010000065.1 GCA_903911985.1 uncultured Sphingomonadales bacterium | reverse complement strand
CTCAAGGGCGAGATCGAGGCGCTGGCAGTGCTGGAACTGGAGGCCCGGCGCGGCATTCCGGCAACGATCTATGGCGGCGCCAGCGAAATTCAGCGCAGCGTGATCGCCGAAACCGCGCTCGGTCTGCCCAAAAGTCGATAAGGGATATCTTGTACGCGGCGGTGACAAAACCAGCCACTGGACCGACGGCGATGTGCTGATCGGGGCGGCGTAAAAGTCAGCCAGTGGATAGGCTGCTTCTTTTGGGGAGCGGCCGGGGATGTTTGCCGTGGAGGTTTATGCCGCAGTTCGTTGTTTTGTGTTTGTGGAGGGTAAGAGCCAGCGCGAGGCGGCGCGGGTATTTGGCCTGAGCCGTGACACGGTGGCCAAGATGTGCCGGTTTTCGCTGCCACCGGGTTACACGCGGGCAAAGCCTGCTGGCAAACCGAAGCTTGGCCCGCTGTTGCCGGTGATCGACGCGATCCTTTTGGAGGACCGGAGGGCGCCGGTAAAGCAGCGCCATTCGGCGAAGCGCATATTCGAACGATTGCGCGATGAGCATGGCTACGGCGGCGGCTATACGGTGGTGAAGGATTATGTCCGGCTGTGCCGGGCACGAGGCCGCGAGACGTTTGTGCCGTTGGCGCACCCACCGGGGCATGCGCAGGTTGATTTTGGCGAGGCGATCGGCGTGATCGGCGGTGTACGGCAGAAGATGCACTTCATGTGCATGGATCTTCCCCAGTCGGACGCTTGCTTTGTGAAGGCTTTTCCGCGCGAGACGACCGAGGCGTTCCTCGACGGGCATGTGTCGGCGTTCGAGTTCTTCGGCGGCATTCCCCAGTCGATCCTATATGACAACACGTCGATTGCGGTTGCCAAGACCCTAGGCGACGGCAAGCGGGAGCGGACGCGGGCGTTCACTGAACTGGTCAGCCATTACCTGTTCCAGGATCGCTTTGGCCGCCCCGGCAAGGGGAACGACAAGGGCAAGGTCGAGGGACTGGTCAAGAATGCGCGGGCGAAATTTATGACGCCGATCCCGCATGCGCCAAGCTATGATGCATATAACGCCGTTCTTCTGGAACGCTGTCGGGCACGGCAGGGGGAGCGTGCCGGGCGTTATCCCGAGACCATCGGCGAGCGGTTGGTGGCCGACGTTGCGGCGCTGCGCCGGCTTCCTCCCGTGCCACTGGAGCCATGCGAGAAGCGCAGTGCGCGCGTGTCATCGACGGCATTGGTTCGCTATCGGACGAACGATTACTCGGTGCCGACCCGCTACGGCTTCCAAAGCGTGATGGTGAAGGGCTTTGTCGATGAGGTCGTGATCATATGCGGCGGCGAAGAGATCGCCCGTCACGCGCGCAGTTATGACACCGCCGCGTTCATCGCCAACCCTCTCCATTATCTGGCGCTGATAGAGACCAAGCCCAATGCGCTCGATCAGGCGGCGGCCTTGCAGAACTGGGCTTTGCCCGAGGTGTTCCAGCATCTGCGCCATCTGCTTGAGGTGCGCATGGGCAACAAAGGTAAGCGTGAGTTTATCCAGGTGCTGCGGCTGCTGGAGGCGATGCCGATGGAGGTCGTCACTTTTGCCGCCACGCAGGCGATCCTGCTGGGCGTAGCCGGGTTCGACGCGATCAAGCAAATCGCGCTGGCGCGGATAGAGCGCCGGCCAGCCCGACTTGATCTGGCCGCCTATCCCCACCTGCCGAAGATGGATGTGAAGGTCACACGGCCTGCCGATTATGCCGCTCTGGTGCCCCAAACTGCGCAGGTGATCGCATGAACCGCGCAGATGCAGACACCATGCCCACCGGTACCATGGCGGGCACGCCACAGGTGCTGCTGGCCCACCACCTCAAGCAACTGAAGCTGCCAACGGTGCTACGTGAGTATGAGAAGGTTGCCCGAGAATGTGCGCGCGATGGGGCCGATCACCCTCGTTACCTGCTGCGGTTGATTGAGCTGGAACTGATCGACCGTGAGCGGCGTACTGTAGAACGCCGGATCCGCGCCGCCCGGTTCCCGGCAGTCAAAAGCCTCGACACCTTCGAGTTTATCGCGATCCCCAACCTCAACAAGATGATGGTGCTGGATCTGGCGCGCTGTGAATATATCCTGCGCCGTGAGAACGTCATTGCGCTGGGCAACAGTGGGACGGGCAAGACCCATGTAGCGCTCGCGTTGGGTCTGGCGGCCTGCCAGAAGGGGTTCACGGTGGCGTTCACCACGGCCGCCGCGCTGGTCAACCAACTGCTGGAGGCTCGCGATGAGAAGCGGCTTCTCAAGCTGCAGCGCGACCTTGCTGCGGTGAAGCTGCTGATTGTCGACGAGCTGGGCTATGTGCCGCTCTCCCCGACCGGTGCTGAGCTGCTGTTCGAGACCTTCTCCCAGCGCTACGAAGGCGGATCGACGATCGTCACCTCCAACCTACCATTCGAAGACTGGACGCAGGTTCTAGGATCGGAGCGGTTGACCGGCGCGCTGCTGGACCG
>CAIWFP010000064.1 GCA_903911985.1 uncultured Sphingomonadales bacterium | reverse complement strand
TTACCCCCTCGCGCTCCCATTCTGTCTTCCGGCGTGGGGCGGCGCGATGCCACGCGTTGCTTTCGGACTGAAAGAACTTGTCTGCGGGAGGGGGCATTAGGCTAACCCCCTCGCATAATCCCTTCCCCTAACCACCCAAAGAAAACCCCGCCGAAGCAAGCGCCTCGGCGGGGCTTCTTGTGTCACCCAAAAGCGAAAGGCAGATTCGGTATCGCCGCCTCGCCAAAGTGGCCATTTACCAAAGGGTGCCCTATTTGGCGCGCGCCTTGCGCCGGGCCTCCAGCTCCTCTGGCGAGGGGATAATCTGCCGCAGCTCGGCGATCACCGCATCGGCATCGCAGTAGAATGGCGCGGACATTTCGGCATCGCCGGTATTGCCGAACATGATCAGCGCCATGGTTGGCATGCGCGGGTTCATGAAGTGGATAAAGCCCTTGAAACCGCGCGCCTTGGCCATCAGCGCGGCATGCAGCATCACCGCGTCGGGCTGGGTCATCGCCCCGCCATTGACGGAGATCGAGTAGAACTTGCTGTCCTTGATCGGCGCATCCGTCATCGACACCGCCCCGATCTGCTTGTCGGTGCGCCACACCGCCTTCGACAGCGCCTCGTAATCGCCGATCTGCGCATAGGGCAGGATATAGCTGAACAGCGTGTGGTTGTTGGTATCCCACTGCAGACGCAGCGCCAGCGACTTCTTGCGGGTGTCTTCCCACAGATCCTCCGGCGATTTTGCCAGAGCGCCAAACAATTGATCGGGCTTCGCGCCGGGGCGCAGCTGAGCCCCGGTTGCCATCACCGCCCCGGCAAGGACGTTCCATTGCGACCGCGCCGCGAAATTGCGGCGCGCCTCGTCCATGCGGCCAGCATGCGCCAGCGACAGCACGGTGTAGAGATCGAGCACGCCGACAATGGCTTCCTTGGCGGCCTCGGGTTTGCCCGCAGCTTCCAGCGCATCCATATTGTCCTGCGCTTCCTTGGCGCGGGTAGCCGCCTTGTCCCAGTGCCCGGCGAGGGCCTCGGCAACGGCGGCAAAGCCCAGCGCGTCGGAATTGCGCGTGGCGGTCTCTATCGTGTCACGCAGCACCACCACCGCCTCGGTCAGGTCCGCCGCCTCGGCAAAGCGGCCCTGCTCCATCAACCGGCTGGCGCGGATATAGGCGGCGTTGGGATAGAGCCGCAAATTGGCGGCGGCATAGCCATCTTCCTCGGGCGAAATCCTGCGATTGGCCCAGGCGAAGTCGCGTGCCGCAACATTGGGGTAAAAGCCGTAAGGCATGCGCAAAATATCGCGCAGCCCGGCCGCGCGCGCGCCCTCGGCATCGCCATCGCGCAGGCGCGCCTCGGCCTCGAGCGAGTTGAACGACAGGCCCATGGTGCGATCGAAATAGGCGTTGCCGACAAGCCCGGCCGCCTTCGCCTCGTCGCGCGCCCTGGCCACATCGGCCACCGCCAGCGCATAATGCTTCGCCTCGATATGGTGCGCCGCGCGGGCGAGGATCAACGGCACGCGGCGCAGCGGATTCTGGTCGGTCTTGCCGGGTCCGTCGATCAGCACCGTGCATGCCGCGACGCCGGCTTCGCCAAACAGACGCTTGGAATCATCCGGCTGCTCGGGCTGCGGGGCGAAGAGGGCGAGCAGGGTGATCGCCCCCATGAACCGCGCGAAGCTCTCCATTCCGCTCATGATCGCCGGCTTGCCATCGCAGCGCAGGTAATAGGAGGGTTGATGGGCCGCATCGACAGCGGGGGCGGCAACCACCGGCGGAGGTGTTACGGGGGTGGCCGGTTTGGTCGCGGCAGCGGCAGGCGGCGGCACAGGCGCAGGCGCGACCACCACGGGCGGCGTCCCGGCTGGCGCGGCGGCCTGCGCGAGAGCGGCGCCAGTACCAGACACAAGGATGGCCACCGCGGAGACCGCGCTCATAAGCTGTCGAATCAATGAATTTCTCCCCGGTGCCTTATCTTTCCCACACCCATCATGACGGGCACCCGGTGCCATGTAAAGCCGCAGGCTCAAACGAAAAACCCCGCCGAGGCGCTGGGCCAGGGCGGGGTTTCCAGTGTTACTAGAAGGTCGAAAAGGCTTATTCGGCCTCGTCGCCTTCCGGCTCGCCCTTGATCAGATAGTCACCGGCATCGGCGTCGAGCCCGTGGGTTTCGCCCTCAACCGCGGCCAGCGGATCGACGAAACCGGCGGCCTCGGGGCCCTGCGCCAGT
>CAIWFP010000063.1 GCA_903911985.1 uncultured Sphingomonadales bacterium | reverse complement strand
CGCCCCGCAAAGGCCGGTGCCGTGGTGACCCCTACGGGAATCGAACCCGTGTTTCAGCCGTGAAAGGGCCGCGTCCTAACCGCTAGACGAAGGGGCCAAGCCGGGATGTGCCCGCTGGCAAGGCCGCGCGTCTAGGCAAGCGGGCCCGGCAGGTCAACCCCTCTCGGGCGAAAACCTTGGCGAGGCCCATTCTTCCCCGCCCCCCTATTCTACCCATGCCCCTATTCCGCCCATGCAGCATCATCGATATGCAGCTCGGCCACCCGGCGGGACGACCAGTCATCGATCTTTGCCCGCCCCGCCAGCCACAGGGGCTTGTCGCCGGGGCCATGGAGCAGGGCCTGCCCCATTTCCGTGGCGGCGGCGCGAAAGGCCACGGCCTTGAAGCTGGCCCCGTCGCGCCCGCGCAGGATAAGGCGGACATGGTCACTGCCGACGATATCGGCCTTCACCCGCCATACCGGCCCCACGGCCACCCGCGGGCCCGGCCAGCCATTGCCATAGGGCCCCGCGCTTTCCAGCACCTCCACCAGCGCCGGGGTCAGCCCGCCGGGGGCGACGGACAGGTCTATCGCCAGGCTTTGCCGGCTGCGGGCGCCCAGAATTTCCGTTGCCAGCCGGTCGTCCAGCCAGTCCGCCAGACTTTCGACCTTCTCGGGCGCGATGGTGAGACCCGCCGCCATGGCATGGCCGCCGCCCGCCACCAGCAGCCCCGCCTCGCGCGCGGCGATGATGGCGGCGCCGAGATCGACGCCGGTGATCGAGCGACCAGAACCCTTGCCCATCCCTTCGGCCTCATCCAGCGCGATGACGAGGCAGGGTTTGCCGGTCTTTTCCTTGATCCGCCCGGCAACGATACCAATGACGCCCGGATGCCAGCCCCGCCCGGCCAGCACCAGCACGGCGCGTTTGTGCTGACGCTCGATCTGGGCCTCGGCGGCTTCCTGCACGGATGCCTCGATGCCGCGCCGCTCCTCGTTCAGCTTCGAGAGTTGCGCGGCGATGGCGGCGGCTTCCTCCGGGTCGGCGGTGGTCAGCAGGCGCACGCCCAGCGTCGATTCGCCGACGCGCCCGCCAGCGTTGACCCGTGGCCCCAGCGCGAAGCCGAGATCCGAGCAGGTGGGCGCGCGGCTGAGGCGGCTGGTGTCGATCAGCGCGGCCATGCCGATGTTCTGGCGCCCGGCCATCACCTTCAACCCTTGCGCCACCAGCGCCCGGTTGAGGCCATGCAGCGAGGCGACATCCGCCACCGTGCCCAGCGCCACCAGATCGAGCAGGCCCAGCAGGTCGGGCTCTGCCCGGTTGGCGAACCAGCCACGCCCGCGCAGGGTTCGCACCAAGGCCACGCCGAGCAGAAACGCCACACCCACCGCCGCCAGATTGCCATGGGCCGCCGCCGCGTCATCCTCATCCAGCCGGTTGGGGTTTACCAGAGCCACCGCACAGGGCAGGTCGGTCGAACATTTGTGGTGATCGACCACGATGACATCGACGCCAGCGGCGCGGGCCATATCCAGCGCCTCATGGGCCATGGCTCCGCAATCCACGGTGACGACCAGCGTGGAGCCATCCTCGCCAATGCGCACCAGCGCCTCGCCGCTGGGACCATAGCCTTCCAGCAGGCGATCAGGGATGTAATAGCGGGCATCATGGCCCAGACTGCGCAGCAGGCGGATCATCAGCGCGGCGCTGGTGGCGCCATCCACATCATAATCGCCATAGATGGTGACCACCTCGCTCGCGGCGATGGCATCGGCGAGGCGCCCGGCGGCCTTGTCCATGTCGTGGAAGATCGATGGATCGGGCAGGAAATTGCGCAAGCTGGGCGCCCGGTGCCGGGCCAGATCCTCGCGCGCCACCCCGCGCGAGAGCAGCAGCTGGGTGACGAGATCATCGGTTAGCGAGAAGCTCGCGCCAGACCCCGAAGGCGATGCGCCATCGCCCAGTTCCATGTTGCCGCCGCGCCAGTGCCAGACGCGGCCGCCAAGCGAGGCTGAGGGATCGCCGATAGGGGGAGTGTGCAAGGCCATCCGCGCCGCCTATCGTATTGGCTGCGTCGATAAAAGGGACCCTGAATAAATGGGGGTGATGAGGCCTCGGCAGTTGACAACTATGGCGCCGAGCGATTGCGTGGGGCCATCAGGAGGCCCCCCATCAGGAGACATGACGTGAGCCAGGCGGACGGGAGTGGTGATATGGGCGCCGTAGTGGCGGATTTGCCGCGCCTGCTCATCGTCTGGCATTCGCGCACGGGGGCCGCGGCGGCGATGGCCCGGGCGGTGTTTTCGGGTGCGAGAGGAGTGGCTGGCTGCGAGGCGAGGCTGGTGCACGCCACCCGCGCCGCGCCGGCTCTGTTGCTTGGCGCGGCGGGGTTTATTTTTGTCGGGCCCGAAAACCTCGGGAATCTTTCCGGCGCCATCAAGGAAATGTTAGACAAAGCCTATTATCCCCTGCTCTCTCGGGTCGAGGGACGCGCCTATGCCAGTATCATCAGTGCGGGAACGGATGGCGCGGGCGCACAGGCGCAGCTGGACCGGATTGTCACCGGCTGGCGGTTGCGCCGGGTGGCACCGGCGCTGGTGTTCCGCTCCGGTGCCCAAAGCGAGGCGGCCATTCTCGCGCCAAAACGGGTGGAGCGCGCGGTTCTGGCCCAGTGCCGCGAACTGGGTCTGGCCATGGCCGAAGGGCTGGCAAGCGGCATTTTCTAATTCCTGCGCGATAGTAGCGTAAAGATACGGGTGGGACTCGACGTCTGATGACAAAGCTGCGTAAAAATCACCCCATATTGAGCGCGGGAGGCACAGGCGATCGCTTCGCTGGATAGGGACATTTCAGCGCGGCCCCGGCAAGGTCTCTCGCTGCTGTTTCCTGCGGGTCAGCGGCCCACGGCGGATGATATCCGTCGTCTGGCCGCTGCATCCACCGGCGCGGCGCTCCCTTTCTCGCTGAGTCATTTCCCGGGCGCCGAGGCTGGCTGGCTCGAGCTTCTGGCGCTTGGCCTGACCTATGATGTGACGGGACTGGCACCCGCACCGGCGGAGGTGTTTCCGGCCATCCGCCACCGCTATGGCCTGCCCGAAGGCGGCGATGGTGAATACCAGGCAATTGGCCTCTATGCCGGTGCGCATCTGGGGGAGAGTGCGAATCTTTTGCCGGTTGTGCGGGTGATGACCGGGCTTGCCGTTGCCCTGTTCGCCCTGCCGCAGGCGCGGGCGGTGGTGTGGCATCCGGCGGGCACGGCGATTGAAGCGGGTCAGTTCAAACAGGCGATTGACGCGTGGTTGGCCGGGGGTGCCTTCCCGGCGCTGGGCCTTACCGCGTTGGTGCGCGAGGGTGATGGCGCCATGCGCAGCGAGGGCCTTGCCTTTTTTACTGGACAGGAGCTGCGAGTCGAACCAACCTGCGGGGAAACACTTGGTGATCTTGGCAAGATTGCGGTTCGACTTGTCCACAGGCTTGTTGACAGCGAACCGGTGCAGTCGCGCCAGAATATCACCGGGCCCAATAGAGAGCGTCTCCTCGCGGAACCTCGCGAGGGTGGGCGCGTGGTGCGAGTATGGCGGGACAGCTGATCAGTTCCGAAGCTACGATTTCCCCGTCCCGACGGCCCCAGCCGCTTATCATCTCCCCGCCACACTATCCGGAACCCGGTGTTTGCCCGGAACCCGGTGTTTGCGCGGATTTTCCCGAAGATTTGGCCTCCCGGGCCCTCGCCATGGGGCCGGCGCTGGCTCTGGCGCGCAAAATGCCGCCGGCCAGTTTGCCGTTTCGCAGCGTGAACCAGCGCGATGCACCGGGTTATGACAGCGGCATGCAGCGGCATCACCTGCTCCCCCGGCAGGTGCTATCCGCGCGCTGCTTTGGCCATATGTTCGACCAGATCGGCAGAGGACGAATCGGTTTCGACGATTTTCGCAGCAACGGCATGCTG
>CAIWFP010000062.1 GCA_903911985.1 uncultured Sphingomonadales bacterium | reverse complement strand
GGATGTGCCGCCGTGCAACTGGCTCACCGCCAGCGGGCCATTGCCCAACTCGGGCACATTGGCATCAAGCCAGGTGGTCAGCCGCTCGGCATCGGCAAGTTCGCCCAAGGTGCTCACAGGCCGGTTTCCTTCTCGTGGTGTTCGATAGCGGCGCGAATTGCGTTGAGCAGTGCATTAGCCTCGCGGACCTGCCCCGGATCCATGTTGCGCAGCAGGCCCGCGGCAATGGCCTCGGCCTGTGCGTTTGCCGCGAGTTGCAGGGCGCGCCCTGCGGAGGTGGCAATCAGGCACTGCGCCCGTTTGTGATCGGGGTTGTCCGCAAAGGCGATGAGGTCCGCCAAGGCCAGCGCGTTGGCCGCCCGCTGTATCACCTGACGCGGATGACCAAGCGAGCGTCCGATTTGCGCGACGGTAGGCGGGCGCTGGGCTTCGGAAACGGCGGTCAGCACCGTCTGTTCCATTTCCGCAAGGCCGGTGGATTGCCGAACGGAGCCGAACACGCCGCGCAGGCGCCCCTGCAGCCGCGCCATGGCATCAAACAGCATCAGCAGGTCGGAATGCGAATCACTCATGGCACCATAGTGTCATTTCGACACAATGGTGTCAACTATGCGTGGTTCACCGGGTCGGCATCTTCCGGAAAACCGAGGATTCCGCCTGCCAGTCGATCCGCACACGCCGATGAGCAAAGCGCCATCCCTCCAGCGTGCGGACCAGCCGGTCATCATAGGTGCCGGCATGGTCCGGCCCATTGTCGCTGACCACCGAGAAGTAACTGCGCACCGTCGCGGTATCGCCACTAACCTCGATCAGCGGGTTGGTGGTGTGGTGACGCACAAATGTGCGCGCGGGGCTAGCTTCTCCCTGAGACAGCGCCGCCGTTACACCTTCGGGCCCGGTACCGGCCCCACCGGGAAATTCCAGCACGCCGTCCGCCGCGAAGCATGCGGCCAGGCCGGAGAGCCGCCCCCTGTCGCCATTATAGGTATATTGCGCGAGCAGGCTGCGGATGGCGTCCCGGTCCGCGGTCAGACGTTCGGAGGAGGGATCAGCCATTGAACACCAGCTTCAGCCCGGGCTCGTCCCAGCGCACCCGCACAAGCTGGCCCTTCGTCGACAGGGTGATATAGGCGTCGCACATGTCCGCGCCGCCAAAGGCGATGTTGGTGGTATACTGGTCGTCGAACACGCGCTTGGCGGTTTGTCCGTCGGGCGTGATCGTGGTGATCCCGCCCTGCTGGAGGGTCGCGACGCAGATATTGCCGGCAGCGGTCACCGCGAGACTGTCAAACCCCACCGGACCGGCCCCGGTCGCCACCCATTCCGGACGTTGCGGCTGGACCTTGCGTTGATAGCGGTAGAGCCGGGCCTGATGGGCGTCGGCGCAATAGACCGTGTTGCCGTCGGGTGAGAGCCCCACGCCATTGTAGGAAATGGGGTGCCGGTCGATCGCGGTGATGCTGCCGCCATCGGGCAGGCAGGCAAACAGACCGCTGGCCGTTTTTATCGCATCGTGGCTTTTGCCCAGGTCGGTTAACCAAAGGCGGCCCTCGGCATCGAAGACCAGATCGTTGGGGCCTTCGAGAGGAATGCCGTCGCAGGCGTCATACAGGCGTTCGAAACGGCCCGTGGACAGGTCCACCCGCTCGATCCGGCCCTCGCAGCCGGGGCCGCGCGCATTCTGGAATTTCACCAGATCCAGCCCGCCATTGTTGCAGACATAGAGCGCACCGTCAGGCCCGATTGCGGCGCCGTTGGGGCCGCCACCGATCTCGCAGACCATTTCCTTGCGCCCGTTCCAGCACCGGGTAATGCGCCCGCCGGCGAGTTCGACCACAATAACGGAACCGTCGGCCATCACCACCGGGCCTTCCGGGAAGGCCAGCCCTTCGGCGATTAATTCCACGGCGCTCTCCTGTATCACCTAGTTAGCTATGTATTGACAACAAGTCGCCGCTCGCGCAACTCACCGTGCCATGACAAATCCTTTGCGCCAGATCGTAGCGGAGCCCCCGCCATTTGCAACGCCGCCCTATGGGCCCAACGTGTTCGCGGGGCAGACCGTTCTGGTCACCGGTGGCGGATCGGGCATGGGGCTGGCCATGGCCAAGGCCTTCGCTCAGGGCGGAGCGAAGGTCGCGGTGATGGGCCGCAGCATTGAACGCGCGCAGGAAGGCGCGGCGCAAATTGCCGCGCTGGGTGCCAAAGTTCATGCGATGAGCTGCGATGTGCGCGCCGCCGATGCGGTCGCCGCCGCCTTTGACGAGGCCGAAAAGGTGCTCGGGCCGATCAGCCTGCTGGCCAATAATGCCGGCGCCAATTTCCCGGTTCTGGCCGAAAACATCTCGGTCAACGCGTGGAACGCCGTCACCCGCATCGCCATCGACGGAACCTTCCTCTGCTCGACCGAATTGGCCCGCCGCCTCATCGCGCGGGGGCAAGGCGGGGCGATCGTGAACAATTCGGCGCAATATATCTGGACCGGTTTTCCCGGTGACGCGCATTCCGCCGCCGCCAAGACCGCGCAGGCGACCATGACGAAGAAAATGGCCGCCGATTGGGCCGCCCATGGCATCCGGGTCAACGCGGTTGCGGCTGGTTTCTTTCCGCATGCCAGTTCGACCAATGGTGACGCGGCGGAAGTGATCGCGCCGTTGCAGGCGATGATTCCTGCGGGGCGCACGGGCCGGATCCATGAATTCGGATGGCTTTCGGCGATGCTATGCACCCCGCTGATGAACGGCGTGACCGGACAGGTCATCGTCCAGGACGGTGGCGAATCCCTGCGCCGCTCGCTGATGAATCCCGACTTTATCGCACCGCGCGACCGCGAGGGCGGACCATGGGGGTGGAAATGACCATGTGGCTCTCCGGCAAACGGGCCCGCGTATTGGGCGATGCCCCCGCGATCGTCTCGGCGCTCACCGCGCAGGGCGCGCAATTGGTGACGGATGGCGCGGTGGATATCCTCGTCCATGTCGCCCTGCCGGCGGTGGTGAAGCCGGCGCATGAGATCAGCCATGCGGAATGGCGGGCAACGCTGGACGCGGGGCTCGACCAGCGTTTCCACGAGGCCAAGGCTCTGGCCGAGGCGGCCCGGGCGCGGGGCGAGGGCGGTGCGGTGATCTTCGTCGGCGCGCCAGAGCAGGCGCTCGGCAGCGATCATGCCGCCGCGGCCGGGGCACTGGGTAACCTCACCAAGACTCTGGGCGTCGAGTGGGCGCGCGATGGCATAAGGGTGAATACAGTGCTCACCCGCTCAGATGGCACGGCATTGGGCAATCTTGTGGCCTATCTGGCCAGCGATTATGCCGCCTATGTCACGGGTGCGGTGATGGGGGTGGATTGCGATGACCAATAGCCGCCTGAGCCTTGCCGGTCAGGCCGCTTTCGTCACGGGCGGCGGCGGCGGCATCGGGCGCGCCATTGCCATCAGGCTGGCCGAGGCGGGCGCGGATGTTGCCGTGTTTGATATCATCCCCGAACGCGCCGAGGAGGCGGCGGAGCGCGTCCGCGAGGCAGGGCGGCAGGCGCTGGCGATCCCCGGCGATGCGATGGACTCTGAGGCTATCCGTGCCGGCATCGCCGCCACCGATGCGCGGTTTGGGCGGCTCGATATTCTCGTTAACAACGCCGGTGGCGTTTCGGGCCGGCCCTTCCTCGAACAGAGCGAGCGCAGCTGGCGGCGGCATATCGATATCAATCTGGTGTCGATGCTGGCGGCAACCCATGCCGCCGCGCCGATCATGATCCGCGAAGGACGCGGCGGCTCGATAGTCAACGTTGCCTCGATCGAGGCGAGGCGGGCGGCGCCCAACTTTTCGGTCTATGCCGCGTGCAAGGCCGGCATGGTCAGCTTCACCCAGTCCATGGCGCTGGAGCTTTCGCAACACGCCATCCGGGTCAATTGCATCGCGCCCGATCACACCATCACCCCCGGTAATCAGGGCAATCGGGCCGGCCCCGTGGATCCGGCCAGCTGGCGCCACCGGTCGGAGGATGAAATCGACGGGATGAACCGCATGATTCCGCTGGGCCGCGAAGGCGTGGATATGGAATGCGGCGATGCGGCAGCTTTCCTTTGCTCCGCCATGGCCAGTTATGTAACGGGCGTTGTGCTGCCTGTGGACGGCGGTACCGCGGCGGCCAGCGGATGGGTGCGGGGCCGCAATGGCAAGTGGACTTTGAACGAAGGTCTCGATTTCGGCGGATAAATTTCAAATCCGCCGCTTGGCCCTTTAGTTATGCAACCAAGTTTCCTATGTTACTCCTTCATGCGGCGCCTTGATCGCCGGGTTTAAGGGGTCGGGTCATGCGCAAATCGGACATGGACACAGCGGCTTCGCGCATCCGTGTGCCCAAGACCAGCGAGATCGTGGCGGACAAAATTCGCGCTCAGGTCGTGCGCGGGGAGCTGGACGAGGGCGATTTCCTGCCTCCCGAAGGGCAGCTGATGGAAAGCCTCGGCATTTCCCGCCCCACGCTGCGCGAAGCTTTCCGCATCCTGGAGGCCGAGGGGCTGATCAGCGTGGTGCGCGGATCGCGAACCGGCGCGAAGGTGCACAAGCCTTCGGTCGATCTGGTCTCGCGCTATGCGGGCTATGTTCTGGAATCGCAGGGCACCACCATCGCCGACCTCTATCAGGCGAGACTGGCGATTGAGCCATCGGTGGTGCGCTGGCTGGCGACCGACAAAGGCGGCGGCACGACGGATGTGCTCTGGGGCGTTGTTGCCCAATTGATCGCCTTGCTCAACGACGAACGCTATGACGAGTTTATCGACACCGTAGAGGTGTTTCATCAGGCGCTGGTGCAGTGCAGCGGCAGCAAGACGCTGATCTTCATGAACCGCATGCTGCTCAATCTGGTGGGCAGGCACCAGCGGGACAATCACCGCCGGCGTCCGGAAGCCCGGGACTCCCGCGTCAAGGGGCTGCGCGCGGGCGTCAAATCCTACCAAAAGCTGATCACGCTGATCGAGGCGGGCCGTGTGGAAGAGGCCGTGGCCCATTGGCGCCTGCATTTGCGGAATGCGGTTGCCGCCTGGGCCGGTCAGGGCGAGGGCAAGCGGATCGTGGATTCACTCGAAATCTGAAGGCTGCCTGGGCCCGCGTGTGACGCCGGGAATCACCCTTGTCCCGATGGCGACCTGTCAGACGAGGGTGAAGGTCGGCATGAAGATATCCTCGCGCGGTTCAAATCCCACCGCCACCGATTTTCCGATGGCGATCTGCGAAAAGTCCTCGCAGCGCAGCTGTGCGGTAATGCGCACACCGGGCTGGTCGTCCAGTTCAACAATCGCCAGCGCATAGGGCACTTCGAGATCGGGCAGCCACTGCTGGCGATTGATGGTGAAGCTGTAAATCGTCCCGCGCCCGCTAGCCGCTCGCGGCGCGACATCGCGCGACAGGCAGTTGGGGCAGATGAGCTGCGGCGGGTGGATGCGGTAATCGCAGGCATTGCAGGCCATGATACGAAGCTCGCCATGAGCACCCCCCGTCCAGAACGCTTCTGATTCCGGGGTGATCTCGGGGAGAGGTAATGGCACTGAACAATGTCCTTCCCAAAAGATGACGTTTCGTTAATAACGGTGCCAGCGACGAGAAGCAAGCGCATTGGAGGCAGGATGTTGAAGGCCGCAATTACGGGCATTGGCATGTCACGGCTTGGCCGCAATCTCGACCGGCCCTGCATAGAGTTGTTGGCGGATGCGGCGCTGGAGGCACTGGCGGATGCCGGGTTGACCCGCGACGATATCGACGGGCTGACCACCTATCCGGGCAAGCATGACAATTCTCCCGGCATGTCGCCTCTGGGCTGCACCGAAGTGCGTGAGGCGCTGGGGCTGAAGACGCGCTGGCATTCGTCCAGTTCCGAAGGGCCCGCGCAGATGTCGCCGCTGATGATCGCGGCCATGGCGGTTTCCACCGGTCAGGCGCGCCATGTGCTGTGCTTTCGGGCACTGACCGAATCCTCATCGCAATCGCCCGGGCGGCGGGCCAGCGTGGCGACGGGCAATGGCGGCCGAGTGGGTGGCTGGTTTTCCTGGCTGTTGCCGGTGGGCGCCTTGTCGGCCTCGAACTGGGCGGCGCAATTCGCCCAGCGGCGCGCCTATGAATTTGGCGCCACGCGCGAGCAGATCGGTGTGCAATGCGTGCAGCAAAGGGCCAATGCCCAGCACAATCCACGCGCGGTGTTTCATGGCAAGCCGATGACCATGGAGGACTATCTGTCCGCCCGCATGATTTCCGATCCGCTGTCCATGCTCGATTGCGACATTCCCATCGATGGCGCCTGCGTCATCATCATTTCCGCTGCCGATGCCGCCAGGGATTGCCGCAAGCCGCCCATATCCATCGCGGCCATGGGCGCGGGGCTGACCCGTCGCGACAGTTGGGACCAGCGGGCCGATCTCACGCAAATGGCATCGCTGGATGCCGCCGAATCCATGTGGGCCACCACGGATTTCAAGCCCGGCGATGTGGATGTGGCGGCGGTTTACGACGGCTTCAGCGTCTTCATTCCGATGTGGCTGGAATCTTTCGGTTTTTGCGGGCGGGGTGAGGCCGAGGCCTTTATCGCCTCGGGCGCCACCGCGCTGACCGGACGCCTGCCGACCAACACCGGTGGCGGCCAGCTTTCCGCCGGGCGGCTCCACGGCTTCGGGCATTTGCACGAGGCCTGCGTGCAGCTGTGGGGCGAGGGCGGCGGGCGACAGGCCGCCAAGGCCCGGACCGCGGCGGTCGGCATGGGTGGTGGGCCGCTGGCTGGCGCGATGCTGCTGCACCGGGAATAAACGCCAAAGCCAATACTTGAAACCTGACGCGATGGACTGGGTCTCGCGTTCAAGGAGACTGACATGAGCGAATTTCCCGCAAGGCCCCTGCCGGCCCTGACCGAGGACACCGCCCCCTTCTGGACCGCGGGGGAGCGCGGTGAACTGCTTATTCAGCAGTGCGACCACTGCCGCTATTACATTCACCCGCCCACCGGGTTTTGCCCACAATGCGAGAGCCGCGAGACCCATTTCCAGCCTGTCTCGGGCAGGGGTTTTGTCGAGACTTTCACCGTCAATCACAAGCAGTGGATGCCGGGCCTGCCGGAACGCTATGTCCTCGCCCTCGTGCGGATAGCCGAGCAGGATGATGTGCGGCTGGCGACCAATATCGTGGGTTGCGACCCGGATGCGGTTACCTTCGACATGCCGGTGCGGGTCCGCTTCGAACAGGCGGAAGACCTGTGGATTCCCCTGTTCGCACCGGAGGAAGTGTTCGCACCGGAAAATGCGGCATGAGCAGCTATCCGGAAAAACAGACCGCCATCACCGGCATTGGCCAGTCGCAGATTTCGCGCGGCGCGGACAAATCCGCGCTGGGGCTGACCATCGATGCCGCCATGCAGGCGATCGAGAACGCCGGGCTCAAGCGGTCCGACATTGATGGCATGGCCTGCTGGCCGGGCGGCGGCGGCGAGGCCAATGGCTTTGCCCCGGTCTCCATCCCGGCGCTGCAGGATGCGCTGCGGCTGAAGCTCAACTGGTATTCCAACGCATCGGAAACATCGGGGCAGTTTGGCGCGCTGTTCAATGCCATTGGCGCGATTGCCGCCGGGCTGGCGCGGCATGTCATTGTGTTTCGCACCATGTATGAGGCCACGGCCCGCAAGACCAGCTTTGCCAACGCGCTCAACAAGCCGGGAGAGCGGGTCTATGGCATCTTCAACTGGTACGCGCCCTATCACGTCTATGCGGCGTCGTTGCAGCAGGCGTTGTTTTTCAACCAGTATGTCCACCGCTCCGGTATCCGGCCCGAGCAGATCGCCCAGATTGCCATCAATGGCCGGCGCAATGCCGCGCTGAACCCGGCAGCGGTCTATCGCACGCCCATCACGGTGGACGATTACCTTGCCGCGCCGATCATCGCCACGCCGCTGCGCCTGTTCGATTGCGATGTGCCGATCGACGGCGCGACCGCGATCATCCTGTCGCACCGTGATGCGGCCAGGGATGGGCCAAACCCGCTGACCTGGATCGAGGCGGTGGGCTCGTCGATGCGCTATCGCAACAATTGGGTGCAGCTGGACGCGCTGTCGACGCAGGCCCAGCCCGAGGTGGCCCGGATGATGTGGAACCGGACCGATCTGACGGTGAAGGATATCGACGTTGCCGAACTTTATGACGGCTTCAGTTTCCACACCCTCAACTGGCTGGAAAATCTGGGCGTCTGCGGCCTATACGAGGCCAAGGATTTCATCGCGGACGGCAAGGCTATCGCGCTGGATGGCGAATTCCCGATCAACACCAATGGCGGGGCGCTGTCGGCCGGCCGGATGCACGCTTATGGCCAGGTGCATGAGGCCTGCGTGCAATTGTGGGGGCAGGGCGGTGCCCGGCAGGTTAAGGGCAAGGGCGGGCAGGGGCCGAAGGTTGCCGCGCTGACGACGGCCGGTGGGCCGCTGGCCGGCTGTTTCCTGCTGGCACGGGATTAACATTGATTGGAGGAAATCTAGATGAGCAGGCTGGCTGGTAAGGTCGCAATCGTCACCGGGGCGTCCAAGGGGATGGGGCGCCATTTCGTCGCGGCGCTGGTGGCAGAGGGTGCGCGCGTGGCGGCTCTGGCCCGCGATTCCGCGCAATTGCGGTCGCTGGAGGCCGAGTTTGGCCCCTCTGTCCGGGCGATTGCCTGCGATGTGTCCAGTTCCGTTGAAGTCAACGCGGCGGTTGCCGGGGCGGTGTCGCATTTCGGGCGGATCGACCTGCTGGTCAACAATGCCGCCGTCTTCGTGCCAGTCCTGCTGGAGGAGGCGACGGATGAGCAGGTATTGCAGCATATCGGGCCCAATGTGAACGGCGTGATCTGGCTCATCCGTGCGGCGATCCCGCATTTGCGGCAGACGCAGGGTCATATCGTCACCATCTCCTCGGAGTCGGTGCGTAATCCCTTCCCGATGCTCGGGCTCTATGCGGCGGGCAAGGCGGCGGTGGAAACGCTGTCAACGGCGCTGGGAGCCGAGTTACGGTCGGACAATATCCGCGTCACGGTGCTGCGCTCGGGCTCGGTTTCGGGCAGCAGCGGGTCAGACAATTGGGGGCCGGGCGTGGCGGAGAAGTTCTTTCGCAAAATCGCGGAAACCGGCCACGCACACATGGCGGGGGAAGCCGCCAGCCCTGAATCGATGGCCGCGGCGCTGATCGCCGTCGCGACCCTGCCGCGTGACGTCAACGCTGATCTGATCGAAGTGCGTTCCGCGCGGGCCGGTGTCCCCGCGGGAGTAAAGGCGCTCGACTGAACGCCTTTACTCCCGGCAGCTGAAAACCTTTCCGGTCAGGGCATGTCCCAGACGATGGGCAGATTGCGGATCGACAGCAGGCCGGGCATCACGGTGGTATCCGCCCCGTCCCTGATCCTGAAGGGCTGCGGAATCCGCTTGAACCACTCATCGAGCAATACGCGCAATTCGCGCTTGGCAAGGTGCGCGCCAAGGCACAGATGAATTCCGCCCGACAGGGTGTAGTGCCGGTTGTGTGGGCGCTCCGGGTCGAACACATGCGGGTTGGGGAACTGCTTTTCGTCGAAATTGCCCGAGGTATTATAGACGGTGACCCAGTCACCCGCCTTCATGTTCACCCCATGCCATTCGACATCGCGCTTCAACCGGCGCCCCGAATTGACCAGAGGCTGCACCCGCAGAAATTCGTCAACCGCGGTGGGAATGATCGCCGGGTTGGCGCGCAGCCGTTGTTGCAAGGCCGGATCCATGCCCATCCGGCGGAACATCTGGCTGACGCTGGAGGCGACCGTGTCGAGCCCGCCGAGCCACAGGAACCAGGTCATGCCGATGACTTCATCAGTGGTGAGCGGTCGCCCGTCAAGTTCGCCATTGGCGATATAGCTGCCCAGGGTTTTGTCAGGGGCGGCCTGCTTTTCGGCGATGAAGCCGCGCAGATAGGCCAGAATACCGCTAACCGCCGCCGCCTTGGTCGCCACGGCGGGTTCGTGCAGAATGTCCCACTCCCAGGCGAGAAACTGGTCGAACATCGCGAAGGGCAGCCCCATCAGGTCGAGGAAGACCTTCACCGGAAAGATGCGCCCGAAATCGTAGGAAACGTCAACTTCGCCATTTTTCGCGAAGCTGTCGATCATCTCGCTGATGGTGGCGCGAATGCGCGGCTCCAGCTTTTTCATCGCGACCGGTGTGAACCAGGGATTGAGGAACTTGCGGTATTTGGCGTGATCGGGCGGATCGATGCCGAGTGGGATCGATGGAAAGGTCTCGCCGGCCAGGATCTGGAACTGGGCAACGCCTCTGGACGAGAACAGGTCATTGTCCTCGTAGACACGGCGGATATCGTCGTAATGTGTGACCACCCAGGCGCCGACCTGATTGCCGCTGGAGGGCCAGGGATAATAGTGAATCCGCGGCATGTCCGGACTGCGCAGGATATCGCAGGGCGTATAGGGATCAGGCAGGTTGTTGGGGACGCCGCCATTACCCATGCGGCTGTCGAGCACCAGTTCGGGCGGAACATGGCTGGGTACTGCCGGGGCATCTGCCGGCGCGCGCGGAATGGAGTAGCTGGTGGGGTTGCTCATGTGATTAAGCCTTCAGCGAATGGTGGCGGCCAAGCAGCAGGTGGCCGAGGCTACGGTCTCCGCCAAGGCTGCGAACAAGAAGATAGGCGAAGGTAAAGAAGCCGCCGCCAAGCACGGCCAACAGGCCGACCACCGGGCCCAGCCACTTGTTCTTCGCCGTTCCACCAAGCCACAGGCCGACCAGCAGCAAATGCGACATGAAATCGACATTGAACTGGCCGCGCCACGGATGGGAAAGATCGGCAAAGAAGATCTGCCCGGCCGCGCCTGTCCCCATCATCGAAACGGCGCGGAAGGTGGCCGCCGCCACGGCCACCCAGAGTGCGAATATCACGGCTCGCAGCAGTGTCATGGTGATTTCTCCGCTTGTTGAAGGGATGTCAGGCCGAGGCGAACATCTTTTCGATTTCGCCCGAGGTAACCGGCTTGCGGGCCTTGCCGATGGCATCCATGCTGTCGGTCTTGAGACCGCCCAGATTGTGGCGCGGCGAAACGTCGATGTCCTTGCCCAGTTCGCGCAGATGGCCAACTGTGCAGTTTTCGCGGCCACCGTTGAGCGCGAAAGCATCGAAGCTGTATTCGCGCATGACGTTGCCATGGGTGATCTTGTCGATCTGCTCCTTCGCCAGGCCATTGACCGAGGCCCAGAGATATTCCGGAACATTTGGCCAAACCGTGTCGGAATGCGGATAGTCGCATTCATAGGCGACCATATCCGCATTCAGATATTCCAGATTCTTGATGCCGAACTGGTCGTCGATAAAACAGCAGATGATGTGGCGCTTGAACAGATCGCTCGGGCGCTCGCCGTCAAAGTCGCTGAAGGTCCACTCGTGGTGGTGCTCGTAAGTGAAGTCGGCGCGTTCAAGGAAGTAGGGAATCCAGCCGATGCCACCCTCGGACAGCGCCATGCGAAGGTCGGGGTAGCGCTTCCAGAAGCTGGCGAAGGTCCAGTCCGCCGCCGAGTTGGCGATCGAGATCGGCATGGCCGTGATCCATGCGTCGATCGGGCTCTCCGAGGAGGGGTGCAGGGCGCGGGCACCGGTGCCGATGTGGCAGTTGATGACCATCTTGTAGTCGCTGCAGGCCTTCCAGAACGGCTCCCAATATTCATTGTGGATGCTGGGCAGGCCGATGTTGGCGGGGTTGTCGGAAAAGGACACCGCGTGCACACCCAATGCGCTCATCCGCTTCAGCTCGGCCAGCGTCGCGTTCATATCCCACATCGGCACGAGGCACATCGGGATGAAACGGCCGGGCGCCGAGGCACACCATTCCTGCACATGCCAGTCGTTCCACGCCAGAATCGCGCGCTGCGCCTTGTCCGGGGCGGTGCGCGCCGCGGCCACGAACTGGTTTCCGGCGAAGGAGGGCATGGTCGGGAAGTTGAGCGAGGCCAGCACGCCATTGGCGTTCATGTCATCGACGCGGGCCTTGGCATCGAAACAGCCCTCGCGCAGTTGCGAGTAGCGGGTCGGCTCCATGCCATATTCGCTGCGCGGGCGGCCCACGACGGCGTTGAGGCCGATGGTGGGGTAAATGGTATCGTTCCATTTCCACACATCCTGCCCGTTCTTGTCGATGATGACCGGCGCCTCATCCT
>CAIWFP010000061.1 GCA_903911985.1 uncultured Sphingomonadales bacterium | reverse complement strand
CGCCGGTGAACTGGTTGGTGATGCGCTTGTACTGGCCGAACATATAGCCGATCTCGCGCGCGCCCACGCCGATGTCGCCGGCGGGCACATCGACATCGGCGCCGATGTGGCGGTAGAGTTCGGTCATGAAGCTCTGGCAGAAGCGCATGATCTCGCGCTCGCTCTTGCCCTTGGGGTTGAAATTGGCGCCGCCCTTGCCCCCACCCATCGGCAGGCCGGTGAGCGCGTTCTTGAAGGTCTGCTCGAAGGCGAGGAACTTCAGCACGCTTTCGGTGACGGAGGGGTGGAAGCGCAGGCCACCCTTGTAGGGGCCGATGGCGTTGTTATTCTGCACCCGCCAGCCGCGCTGCACCCGGACATTGCCCCCGTCATCCTCCCAGCACACCCGGAAGGAGACGATGCGGTCGGGTTCGGTGATGCGGCGCAGGATCTGTTCGCTGTGATAGGCCTCTTTTTCCTCGATGAAATCGAAGATGTCCTCGGCCACTTCCTGCACCGCCTGCACGAATTCGGCCTGGTGCGGATTGCGGCGGTGGACGCCCGCCATGAATGTGTTGAAATCGACATGATCGGATACGGCCATCGGATCTCTCCCACCGGGCAGGGCGCGGCGATAATCCACCATCACCCGCGTGGCAGATTACGCCTGTTCAGCGCCAAGGGCCAATGAATTGCGGCGCGGGGGCAGGCGCGGGGGCAGGCACACGTCCCATCACACCGCCCGGGCGGAATTTGACGGTTTCGATAGTGCTGCCCACCCGATCCGGGGTATGCACAGGGCATCGCCATGACAACACCCCAAACCTCCACGCCCCACCCCTCCGCGTCACCGCCGCCCTCGCGCGCCTCCTCCCGGCCCGTCCGTTCGCCCGATTATGTGGCGCTGGGCCAGTGCGATGCCGCTGGGCCGCTGGTGGCCCGTGCCCGGCTGCTGGGCGCCCGCATCGAAACGCGCGATGTGGCGGGCGATGCGCGGGTGGCGGCAAAAGCGGCGCGGGTGGGGCTGTGTTTTGTCTTCCGCTACGGTGTGGTGGTCACCATCGGTCCGGCGGAGCAGGGGCATGAGAGGCTGGACGCGGTGCTGACCGGCCATGTCATCGACCCCACGCTGGTGGAGGAAACCGAAAGCGCCACGATCATCGTGCGATCAGGCGGCAAGGACCGCATCGCCACCGATGGCCAGATCGAGCTGGAGGATGCCAGCCCCGAGCGCCTGCTGCTGGTGGCCACGGTGCTGGCCTATAGCGTTGTGCTCTCGCGCGATGAAATTCTCGTGTCCGACGCCTTTGACCATATCGGCCCGCTGGTGTCGGATCTGCGCCAGAACGGGCGGGTGCGGCTCTCCATCGCCCCGGTGATGCGGCAGGTGGGCGAGGTTATCGCCGCCCGCCACCGGCTGATGGGCACGGCGCAAGTGGACGAGCGCCCCGATATCCTCTGGGACCACCCCCATCTGGATCGGCTCTATGCCCGGCTGGAAGACGAATATGAGCTGAAGGAACGCGCCGAGGTTCTGGAGCGCAAATTCGTCGCTCTGGGCGATTTTACCGAGGTCCTGCTCGATATCGTGCAGGACAAGCGGGCTTTTCGGCTGGAGGCGGCGATTATCGGGCTGATCGTTTTCGAGATATTCCTGACCCTGTTCAACATGGCCACGCATTAGGCTGGAGGATGGAGCATGGAGCATCACGCGGGGAGTGACCCGGCCCCGGCGCGGATGAGCCCCGGACCCGACTGGCATGATGCCCTTGCCATGGCCATCATAGTGGGCGTGGTGGTTCTGTTGGTCATCGCGATCAGGCCGATGCTGGCACCCTTTACGCTGGGTCATCAGCCGGCTTTGTCGCTGGCGCCCTCGGCCCTGCCCTATCTGGCGCTGCGCACCACCATGCGGATGATGGCGGCGCTGGTCGCCTCACTCCTCTTCACCTTCACCTATGCCACGCTGGCCGCCAAAAGCAGGCGGGCGCGGAGGGTGCTGATCCCCTTGCTCGACATGCTGCAATCGGTGCCAATTCTGGGCTATCTGTCGTTCACCGTGGTGTTTTTCGTCACGCTGGTGCCGGGGCGCCAGCTGGGGCCGGAATTGGCCGCGATCTTTGCCATTTTTACCAGTCAGGCCTGGAACATGGCTTTCAGCTTCTACCAGAGCCTGCGCACCCTGCCCCATGATCTGGACGAGACCGCCCGGTCTTTCCATTTCACCGGGTGGCAGCGGTTCTGGCGGCTGGAGGTGCCCTTTGCCATGCCGGGGCTGGTGTGGAACATGATGATGTCGATGTCGGGCGGCTGGTTCTTTGTCGTTGCCGCCGAGGCGATAGCGGTGGGGCGGTTCCAGCTGGCGCTGCCGGGCATCGGCTCCTACGTGGCGCTGGCCATTGCCCATCGCGATCTGGCCAGCATTGGCTGGGCGATAGGGGCGATGGTGCTGACGATCCTTGCCTATGACCAGTTGCTGTTCCGGCCGCTGGTCGCCTGGGCGGGCAATTTCAGGTACGAGCAGACCGCCGCGCAGAGCGCGGACCAGAGCCGGGTTCGCGATCTTTTTGCCCGGGCGCATGGCGTGCGGCGGCTCGCCGCGCCCATCGCCCGTGTGCTTGACCGGGCCACGCGGGCGCGGCTGGCCCTGCCCCGGACATGGACAAGGGGCTGGGCGGCAAGCCTGTCGCGCAATGCGCCCAGCCCCCGTATCTCGCGCGCCATCGACTGGCTCTGGCTGGCGACGATTGTGGCGGTGGCGGCCTATGGCCTGCGGGCGCTGGTGCGGTTCGAGATCGCGGAGATTGGCCTGCATGATATCGCCAATGTGCTGGCCAACGCGGGGCTTACCCTGTTGCGGGTGGTGGTGCTGATGGTGCTGGCCAGCCTGATCTGGGTGCCGGT
>CAIWFP010000060.1 GCA_903911985.1 uncultured Sphingomonadales bacterium | reverse complement strand
TGAATGGTCAGGCGCACAGTAAAAGTCGTCGGATTTTATCGACTATTTTGAACGGAAATAGGCTAATCTATCTGGACAATATTGCTTCCTACATATCGAGTTTCGAAAAATCAGTTCTGAAAAACGGCATCGCCTTCGACATCCTTTACGATTTCGCTTACCCGCTTTACCGGTCTGTCAGCGAAAAGCTGCTCATTCAGGACAATCTCCCCTTGAGCACGCTGGACATAGTTCGGGACGTCACGCTTCTGTTCTCGACATTCACCCCGCTAAAGCATCGTATCGAACTGAACAGGCGCCTGACCGCGTCCCTGGCGGAGCGTGGGGACGAAATTATGGATCACCTCGCGGTCAATGTTCTGGGCGTCAGACCCCTGACCGGCGGCCTGGCCCTGTCGCTGCATGATGTTTTTTCCAGACACCACGGTGTGCCCATGCGCGAAATGACATGGCCTGAAATTTTTACGGGTAGTTCATTGCTTTATGTCGACCGCATAGCGTTACAACCGGTGACGATCGGCATCGAAACCTTTGCCCCGGGCGATCGCGTTCGCTGCATGATACAGTCGGCCGATTGGAGCGAGCGAGAGCGTCAGACCTTCCTGTTCGGCGCGGGCACACACCTTTGCCCGGGACGGTCTATGGCAGGACTTATCTGGCAGATGACCGTGGAATGTTTCAGCCGGCAGGATCTGCTGGCAGAGGTGGGGGAGTTGCAGTTCCTGCCCACCAGCGAACCGTTCCACACGCCGGTCACCTGCCACGTGTCTCTGCGGCATCAGGCGGCCGGGACAGCCCTCCCTCGATCGAACTGAACCATGCGGCCAGGTGCTGCGCCCGGCAGGCCTGAACACGCCTCTCTTACCAAGGCGCTGAGATGCTGACGCATCATGCCTTGGAAATGTTCAAGCGCCACACGGGCTTAACCAAGGTCCGATGAGTCAAGCTCATCGAACCTTGGTATCAGGCCAAAGACCAGCTCGCCAGCGCCTCGTCGAGCGAGAGGGCGGTGCTCTCGCGCACCGCTCCGGGCGTTTCCGAGAAACGCGGCGCGGGCATGCTCTGGCGCACACCGGCATGGTCGATGAACACGCCTCGCTCGGCATTCAGCGGATGAACCATCGCCTCGCCCATCGACAGCACCGGGCTCACGCAGGCATCCGTCCCGGCAAATTGGCGCTCCCATTCGTCCCTTGTCCGGCTGAGGAAGATCGCGGTAAAATCGGCGATCATCGCCGGCCATTGCGCCTCATCGGTCTGGGTGTATCGATCCGCCGGAATATCGAGCCCGACCAGCAATTGCGCGAAGAATTGCGGCTCGATCGCCCCCACCGCGACATGGCCGCCATCCTTGCAGGCATAGCAGCGATAAAATGGCCTGGCGCCATCCAGCAGGTTGGAAGCGGGCCTGTCCTGCCACATGCCGGTGCTCAGGTAGGCATGAAACATGCTCAGCAGATTGGCGACGCCATCCACCATCGCCACATCCACGACCTGCCCCCGGCCGGTCGTCCGCGCCGAGAGCAGCGCGCTGAGCATGCCCAGCGCCAGAAACATCGTGCCACCGGCATAATCGCCGACCAGATTGAGCGGCACGGTCGGCACCTGGCCCGCCTGCCCGATGGCATGCAGCGCGCCGGTCATGGCGATGTAGTTGATGTCATGGCCGGCCATCAACCGCATCGGCCCCTGCTGCCCCCAGCCGGTCATGCGGCCATAGACAAGCCGCGGATTGCGCTGCAGGCATTCATCTGGCCCTAGGCCGAGGCGCTCCATCACCCCGGGGCGGCCGCCTTCCATCAGCCCGTCCGCCGCTTCAATCAGCACCAGCAGCTTCTCCCGGTCCGCCGCCGATTTCAGATCCAGCGTGACATTGCGGCGCCCGCGCAGCAGCACCGCCTCGCCCACATCGCTCCACGCGGCCTGTCCGCCATGACGGCAGATGCGGATGATATCCGCGCCAAGGCCGGACAGGATCATGCCGCAAAGTGGCACCGGGCCGATAGCATCCAGTTCAATGAGGCGAATGCCGTCAAGCGGTCCCTTGGCCATATAAATATTCCTTCAAAATGCGGCAAACCAAGGTCCTATAGCTACAGGACAAGCCGGTTCCAAGGCGGTCTAGCGGTGGTCTGAAAAAACTGCATTGTGTGCCGGGTGGCAAAGGGCAGGGCGATGGCACGATCATGCATCCAAAGATGATGCGCGGCACTTGCAAGGCGGTGGTGAAGCAGCCAATCAGGCCGGATGCCGCTTGGCGGTGGCGGTATGGGGCGGCACCGGTGTCGCCAGGGGAGATGGAATTGACACGGGCACAGACAGGTTGCGGCAGACCCCGGTCCTGGTGGACGGGATGGGGCCGGACCGGATTGGCATCGGCGATACTCGGTGCCGCCCTTTCCCAGTTGACCGCCCCCCAGGCCCATGCGGCCGCGCCTGTCGGCACGAACGGTGCCGACCAGACCGGTGCGGCGCAGTCTGGTCCCCTGCCCCCCGACCCAGCGCCCCCCATCATTGTCGTCACCGGCCATGGACTCGACCAGCCGCCCGCCAGCCCGGCCTATGACAGCCAGACCATCGGCCATCAGGCCCTAGCCACCGCGGCATCGGGCGGAATCGAGGGCGTGCTGGCCAATATCGCCGGGTTTCAGGAATTCCGCCGCTCCGACAGCCGTTCGGCCAATCCCTCCGCGCAAGGGGCAACCCTGCGCGCGCTGGGCGGCAATGCGGCCAGCCGCACGCTGGTGCTGCTCGACGGGGTGCCGCTGGCCGATCCGATGTTCGGCTCGGTACCCTTTTCAGCCATTGCCCCGGAACGGCTGGAGAGCATTCGGGTAACGCGCGGCGGCGGCATGGGGGCTTTCGGAGCGGGGGCAGTGGCTGGCTCCATCGAGATGGAAAGCGCCGGGGCCAATGCGCTCGGCCTGTTCAATGGCGAGGCTCTGGGCGATGATCGCGGCGACACCAGCCTGTCCGCCACGCTGGCGCCGCATCTGGGACAGGGCTTTGCCGTGGTCAGCGCCCGCTGGGACCGGGGCGATGGCTTCTGGACCACGCCCGTCACCCAGCGCGTCCCGGCCAGCGTGCGGGCCGCTTATGACAGCTGGTCGCTGGGCCTGCGCGGGGTGGCGCCGCTCGCCCCCGATATCGAACTGCAGGCGCGCGCGCTGGTCTTCGATGATGCCCGCACCCTGCGCTTTGCCGGGGCGGACAGCACCTCCCGGGGCGAGGATGCCAGCTTGCGGCTGGTCGGCCGGGGGCCATGGCGGGTCGATCTGCTGGGCTATGTGCAGGCGCGTGATTTTTCCAACGTGGTGATCAGCTCGTCCAGCTTCCTGCCCACGCTCAACCAGCGCAGCACGCCCTCCACCGGGATTGGTGGCAAGCTGGAACTGCGCCCACCTGTCGGCGCCGATCATGTGCTGCGGCTGGGCGCGGATTGGCGGCTGGCCAGTGGTGACCTGGTGGAGGACAGCTATCAGGGTCTCGCGCTGAAGCAGCATCGCCGCGCGGGCGGCCATAACGGCGACACCGGCCTGTTTGCCGAGGATGACTGGACGCTGGGGCGGCTGGTGCTGACAGCGGGCGCCCGGGCGGACCACTGGTCCATCCGTGACGGTTATCTTGTCCAGGCAACGCCAGCCGGTGTCATCACCACCAACACCGCCTATCCCGACCGCGCGGGCTGGGCCGCATCGGGGCGCGCCGGTGTGGTGTGGAAGGCGGGCGATGGCCTGTCGCTGCGCTCCTCCGTCTATACCGGCATGCGCCAGCCGACCCTCAACGAATTATACCGCAGCTTTGTGGTGTTTCCGGTGACCACGCAGGCCAATGCCATGCTCGTCAACGAGCGGCTCAAGGGCTATGAGGCGGGCGTGGATTTCGCGCCAGCCCCGGCGGTGAATCTCTCGGTGACGGCCTTTTACAACCGGGTGGAGCACGCCATCGCCAATGTGTCGATCGGCGCCAATCTCAGGCAGCGGCAGAACGTCGACGCCATCCGCGCGCGCGGGGTGGAGCTGCGCGGCGGGGTGAGGCTGGGCAAGGTCTCGCTCGATGGCTCGCTGGCGCTGAGCGACGCGGTGGTGGTGGCGCCAGGGACATCGATCAACGGCCAGCGCCCGGCGCAAACCCCCAAAATAGAGATCGG
>CAIWFP010000059.1 GCA_903911985.1 uncultured Sphingomonadales bacterium | reverse complement strand
TGCGGGGCGCATCGCGGCGGTGAGGGGCGCGCACCCACGGCATGGCGGGGCGGGGGCGGTCTATGTGGTGTTGAAGAGGCTGGGGTAGGCGAAGGGTTTGAGGGAGTTTAGGGTTTAAGAGAGAAGGCGAAGGTGCGAGGGTGTTACACCCTCGCGCTCCCGGACCTGTCATTGTCGCGCCCGGGGTTCAGCCTTACGCTACGCCGCAGCGCCGCAGGCGATTAAAGCCGCTTCGCGGCAGGGCGCGAGGCCCGAGATGAAAGCGACACGAAAAAGGGAAAGGGAGCGCGAGGTCCAACCGATTTACAGGATAAATCGGCACATCAAACGAGTCCCTCGCATCTTCACTTTTCCGCTTCAAACCCCTTGCATCCCTTACCCGCACTGGCCCCGGTGCAGCAATTTGTGATCGGCCAGCACGAGGGCCATCATGGCTTCGACCACGGGGGCGCCGCGGATGCCGACGCAGGGGTCGTGGCGGCCTTTGGTGAGGAGCTCGGTGGCTGTTCCGTCTCGTGTGATGGTGGGTTGGGGGGTGAGGATGGTGCTGGTGGGTTTGAACGCCACGCGCAGCACCACGGGCTGGCCGGTGGAAATGCCGCCGAGGATGCCGCCGGCGTGGTTGGCATCGAAGTGGGGGTTACCGTTCGATCCGGGACGCATGATGTCGGCGTTCTGTTCGCCGGTGAGGCGGGCGGCGGCGAAGCCATCGCCGATTTCGACGCCCTTGACCGCGTTGATGCTCATCATCGCGGCGGCGAGGTCGGCGTCGAGTTTGCCATAGAGCGGGGCGCCCCAGCCGACGGGGACGCCGGTGGCGACGCATTCGACCACGGCGCCGAGCGACGAGCCGGATTTGCGGGCGGCATCGACTTTCTCCTCCCAGCGGGCGGCGGCTTTGGCGTCGGGGCAGAAGAAGGGGTTGGCGCTGACTTGGGCGGCGTCGAAATTGGCGGGGTCTATCGCGTCGCCGCCGATTTCGGTGACATAGGCGAGGATGCTGACTTCCGGGATGACGAGGCGGGCGACGCCGCCAGCCGCGACGCGGGCCGCCGTTTCGCGGGCGCTGGACCGGCCACCGCCGCGATAGTCGCGAAAGCCGTATTTGGCGTCGTAGACATAGTCCGCATGGCCTGGGCGATAGGCCTTGGCGACCTCGGAATAATCCTTGGACCGCTGATCGGTGTTCTCGATCATCAGGCTGATGGGGGTACCGGTGGTTTTGCCTTCGAAGGTGCCGGAGAGGATCTTGACCTGATCGGGTTCCTGCCGCTGGGTGGTGAAGCGGTTTTGGCCCGGGCGGCGGGCGTCGAGGAAGGGCTGGATCAGGCTTTCCGCGATGGCGAGGCCCGGGAGGCAGCCATCGACCACGGCGCCGAGCGCCGGCCCGTGGCTCTCGCCCCAGGTGGTGAAACGGAAAATGCGACCGAAAGTGTTGACGCTCATGCGGGATGCTTTGGCGTGGGTGGCGCGAAAAGTCCACAGGGGGTGCCAAAGGCTGCGGTTGATCGGGGCGGGCGGGCGGCCTAGCCATGGGGGGAATTCAACACCCGAAGGCTGAGACATGACCATTACCCTTTATGGAATTCCCAATTGCGAGCTAGACAGGATAGTTGTACACTTATTCGCTTAAGTTATTGAAATAATGCTATAAAATAAAATGATCGTGCAACTGGGTACTCCGTAAAAAATTGGGATGATCTTGAGTAACGCACGTTCTAAGGCATAAGGTGCAGCGTCTAGACACGGTCCCCATGCCTACCTTGTCAATCGGCGTTGAATATTGACCCCCTGATCGGCGTGTAAAAATGACCCCCTTTGCGGCGTAGATGGCGGTTA
>CAIWFP010000058.1 GCA_903911985.1 uncultured Sphingomonadales bacterium | reverse complement strand
CTGCCCGAGGGGCTCGACACCTATCTGGGCGAGGATGGCGCGCGGCTTTCCGGCGGCCAGCGCCAACGCATCGCCATCGCCCGCGCCCTGCTGCGCGACGCGCCGATCCTGCTGCTCGACGAGGCGACCAGCGCGCTTGATGCCGAAAGCGAAAGGCTGGTGCAGGAGGCGCTGGATCGGTTGATGGAGGGCCGCACCACGCTGGTCATCGCCCACCGGTTTGCCACCGTGCGCGCGGCCAACCGCATCGTGGTGATGGAGGCCGGGCGCATCGTCGAAACCGGCACGCATGACGAGCTGAGCCGCGCGGGGGGCCTTTATGCCCGCCTTGCCGCCCTCCAGTTTGACGAGGCCCGAATCGCCGCCGAGGTTTAACGCGGCCTTATAGGCTTGCTGAGTATATCGCCGGCGGCCTATCGGATTACCGGCTGGCCCCGAACCAACGCCAGGGACCCTTCGCCATGACGCTTACCATCACGGCCATCATGCTCGGCCCCGATGGCGGTGAATGCACCGGCCCCTGCCCCGCAAACTGACAGTCCCACAACAGGAACCCGCTGCCATGACGCTTACCATCACCGCCATCATGCTCGGCATTGTCGAGGGGCTGACCGAGTTTCTGCCGGTATCCTCCACCGGCCACCTGATTCTGGCCACCAAGATCTTCGGCTATGATGATGCCGAATGGAACGTGTTCAACATCGTCATTCAGCTGGGCGCAATTCTGGCGGTGGTGGTGCAGTTCTGGCGCACCTTCTGGGCGGTGGGGCATGGCCTCATCAAGCGCGAGCCTCTGGCCTTCGCCTTTGTGCGCAATGTCCTCTTGGCCTTCATGCCGGCCGCTGTGCTGGGCGTGTTGCTGAAGAAGCGCATCGACGTGCTGCTCACCAGCGCGGAGGTGGTGGCCTGGGCGCTGCTGGTCGGCGGCATCGCCATTCTCGCGGTGGAACGTTTTTCCAAACAGGGTGATTACGAGGGCGTGGGGCAGCTGCCATGGCGCAAGGCGCTCGGCGTGGGCTTTTTCCAGTGTCTCGCGATGATCCCGGGCATGTCGCGCTCGGGCTCTACCATCATGGGCTCGCTGTGCATGGGCATCAACCGGCGCACCGCGGCCGAATTCAGCTTCTTCCTCGCCATTCCCACCATGATGGGCGCCACCACCCTGCAGCTATGGAGCAACCGCCACGCACTGGCCGCCGGTATGGGGCCGGTCGGCTGGAGCGAGATCGGCATCGGCTTTGTCGTGGCTTTCGTGGTGGCGCTGGCGGTGATTCGCGGCTTTGTCGCCTATATCAGCCGCTCGGGCTTCGCGCCCTTTGCCTGGTATCGCATCGTGGTGGGCGTGGCCGCGCTGGCCATACTCAGCCACGGCTCAATCCTCAGCCTCGTGTGATACAAGGTTCCGTTCGCCACCGGCGGAACCATTTGGGAACCATTTGACGATAGCCTCCGACTCGCCCCCCAATCGGGGCGGGAAAGGATATCGTCATGAGCTTTCTGTTCATCCTCGGGATTGGTGCCACTCTGGGCTGGCTAGTCGGCCTGATCGCCGGAGAATCCGGGGGGCATGGACTGGCCGCCCATATCGGCGTAGGTCTGGCTGGCGCGCTGATATCCGGTGCCATGGCCAGCGACACGGCCATGCTGGAGGGCTTCACCGTCGAGAGCCTCGGCGCCACGCTGGTGGGCACGCTGCTGCTGCTGGGCACGGTGAATTTGGTGTGGCGCTGGCAACAGCATCAGCCCCGCAAAGCCCCGCCTGCCGCCTGATCGCGGCGAGCTTGCCGACACAAGTCTGATGCCGCGAAACGCGCAGCAGCCTTGACTTTACACAGCCCCTACGCCAAGGGGCGCACCTTCGGGGGCGGCGATGATGCGCCGCTCTTGCTGTTTTTGAAGCAGTCCGATTCGCGAAACCCGCCAATCCATGGTGGTCTCGCGGCGGGCTCGCAGGGAATTTAGGAAAGCGTCATGGCAAAGCCCGCAACAGTCAAGATCCGGCTGGTTTCCACCGCCGACACCGGCTTCTACTACGTCACGAAGAAGAATCCGCGCAACACGACCGAGAAGATGACCTTCCGCAAATATGATCCCGTCGTGCGCAAGCATGTCGAGTTCAAGGAAGCCAAGATCAAGTAATTCACGGGTGGTTCACGCCCACGCCTGTAACTGGCCGGCATGATCTTTCCGGGAAAAACCATCGCGACAGGGCTGCGCGCCACGGGCGCTGCG
>CAIWFP010000057.1 GCA_903911985.1 uncultured Sphingomonadales bacterium | reverse complement strand
CTCAAGGGTATCGTATCCTATGAGTGGAGCGCCGACGGCAAAGACCTGCTGGTGCCGCTGGATGGCGAATTGTGGCTGGCCGGGCTGGATGGTTCGGCGCGGCGGGTGGAGACGGGTGGGCAAGCCCTGTCGCCACAGTTGAGCCCGGGCGGAAAGTTCCTGTCGTTCCTGCGCGATCGGCGGTGGTGGGTGGCACCGGTGGCGGCGCAAGGCATCGCGGGGGAGGGCGCGGCTCGCGCTATCTCGCCGGAAGAAGCCTCGCCCACGGTGCATTGGGGTGAGGCCGAGTTCGTCGCGCAGGAAGAAATGGCGCGGATGGCAGGCCACTGGTGGTCGCCGGACGCGCGCCACATCGCGGTGGAGCGGTTCGACGAGGCGGCGGTGGCGGTGGTCACCCGCGCGGCGATTGGCGCCACGGGTACCACCACCTTCGATCAACGCTATCCGCTGGCGGGCACGGCCAATGCGGCGGTGTCGCTGTGGGTGATGCGGCCCGATGGTTCGGCTCGCGTGGCGGTGGATCTGGGGCCGGATGCCGACATCTATCTCGCGCGGGTGAATTGGTCACCCGATGGCGGCATGCTCTATGTGCAGCGGCAAACCCGCGCGCAGGACCGGCTCGACATGCTGGCGGTGGACCCGGCCTCTGGCAAGGCCCATGTGCTGTTCAGCGAGGAAGCGGCGCCGGGTGGCTGGATCAACCTTTCGGACAATTACCGCTTTCTGAAGGACGGCAGCCTGATCTGGTGGTCGGAGCGCGACGGGCATGGGCATTTGTGGCTGCTTACCCACGCCAATGGCGGCACAGTGGCAAATGGGCGGGCGCATTGGCGTCAGCTGACCCATGGCGACTGGGAGGTGACGCAACTTGTCGGCGTGGACGAGAAGCTGGGCCGGGTGTTCTTCACCGCCACCCGGGATGATCAGCTCGCCCCGCAGGTCTATGCGCTCAACCTTGCGGCGTCTGCTCACATCGACCGGCTGACCGACCCCGGTTTCGTCAATGCGGCCAGCATGGACCGGGCCGGGCATACGCTGGTGATCAGCCGGTCTTCCGCCAGCCAGCCGCCGCAGGTGCATATTGCCGATGCGGCGGGGCAGAGGCTGGAGTGGGTCGAGGAAAACCGGCTGGATGGGGATCACCCCTACGCGCCGTATTTGCCCGCGCTGCGCACCCCCACCTATGGCACGCTGACGGCGGCGGATGGCAGCCTGCTGCATTGGCGGATGATTACCCCGGCGATGGAGCCCGGCAAGCACTACCCGGTGTTCTTCGAGCATTACGGCGGGCCATCCGTGCAGGTGGTCAATCGCGGCTGGGCCGGGCCATTGGCGCAGGCGATTGTCGCGCGCGGCTACATCTATTTCGAGCTGGACAATCGCGGCAGCGCCCAGCGGTCGGTCGCCTTCCAGCGGCAGATTTCCCGCGCCATGGGCACGGTGGAAGTGGACGACCAGCTGGCGGGGGCCGATTACCTCAAGTCTCTGCCCTTTGTGGATGCGGGCAAGATCGCCACCTATGGCTGGTCCTATGGCGGCTATCTGACGCTGAAGATGCTGGAGGCCCACCCCGGCGTTTTCGCGGCGGGTATCGCCGGAGCGCCGGTCACGCGCTGGGAACTCTATGATACCCATTACACCGAGCGGTATCTGGGTGACCCCAGGGCGGTGCCGGAAGTCTACGCCAGGGCGGGGGTTCTGGATAACGCCGCCCGGATCCGCGACCCGCTGCTGCTGATACACGGCATGGCCGATGACAATGTGGTATTCGAGAATTCCTCCGCATTGATCGCGCGGTTGCAGGCACAAGCCCAGCCTTTCGAAATGATGCTTTATCCCGGCTATACGCACCGGGTTTCGGGGCCAAAGGTCGGCCCGCATCTGTGGAACAGCATTTTCGCCTTTCTGGCCCGGCATGGCGTGACGCCCCCAAAAACGCCGGGGCCTTAACAAAGCGGGCATTTGATGGTTGCGGTCTGCGTTTCGGCCGCTAACGAACGAGCCCAAGTGGGGTAATATCCCCAAAGGGCGCAGTGGAGTGAAGTGAAATGGGTTATCGGGTCGTCGTCGTGGGTGCCACCGGCAATGTGGGCCGCGAAATGCTGAACATCCTTGCCGAGCGGGAATTCCCCATCGACGAGATCGCCGCTGTCGCCAGCTCGCGCAGTCAGGGCTCCGAGGTGGAGTTTGGTGATACGGGCAAGATGCTCAAGGTGATGAATATCGAGAACTTCGATTTCACCGGCTGGGATATCGCCCTGTTCGCCGCAGGCTCCGCGCCGACCAAAATCCACGCGCCCCGCGCCGCCGCCGCAGGCTGCGTGGTGATCGACAACTCGTCGCTCTATCGCATGGACCCGGATGTGCCGCTGATCGTGCCCGAGGTGAACCCGGAGGCTATCGACGGCTACAAGAAGCGCAACATCATCGCCAACCCCAACTGCTCCACGGCGCAGCTGGTGGTGACGCTGAAGCCGCTGCACGATGCCGCCGTGATCAAGCGCGTGGTCGTCGCCACCTATCAGTCGACCTCCGGCGCCGGCAAGGAAGGCATGGACGAGCTGTTCGAGCAGAGCCGCGCGATCTTTGTGGGCGACGAGGTTTCTGTCAGCAAGTTCACCAAGCAGATCGCCTTCAACGTCATCCCCCACATCGATGTGTTCCTCGATGATGGCTCCACCAAGGAGGAGTGGAAGATGGTGGTGGAGACCAAGAAGATCCTCGACAGCAAGATCAAGCTGACCGCTACCTGCGTGCGCGTGCCTGTGTTCGTCGGCCATTCCGAGGCGGTGAACATCGAGTTCGAGAAGGAGCTTTCCGCCGAGGATGCCCAGAACATCCTGCGTGAGGCGCCCGGCGTGATGCTGGTCGATAAGCGCGAGGATGGCGGCTATGTCACGCCTATCGAGTGCGTCGGCGATTTCGCCACCTATGTCAGCCGCGTGCGTGAGGATTCGACCGTGGAGAACGGTCTGTCGCTGTGGTGCGTGTCCGACAATCTGCGGAAAGGGGCGGCGCTGAACGCGGTGCAGATCGCCGAGCTGCTCGGCCGGCGGCATTTGAAGAAGGGCTGAGGGGTTAAGGTGAAGGGGTAGGAGCGAGGGGGAGTCTTACGTGCCGATTTGCCAATGCAAATCGGTTGGCCCTCGCGCTCCCTTTCCCTGTCTGCGTGGCGCCAAGGGTTCATCCATAGCGCAAGGTCGCTGCGCCGCTGGCTATAATGCCACTTCGCGGCAAGGTGCTACGTCCCGGATGATGCGCCGAGCACGACAGGTATGGGGGTTTGGGGGTGTAACACCCCCAAGTCTTTCATCTTTTTTCAGGATTAACCTGATGCAATACATCACCTTTGTCACAGCGCCGCGCGCCGCCCCATGCTGACATGACGCCGTGCTGATCACCTCCGCCCTGTGGTTGCCGGCATCGCTGCTGGCGGGCCTGGGTCAGGCGTGGCGCACGGCCATCCAGCAAAGGCTGCGTGCCACTCTCACCATCAGCGGGGCGGGGCTGGTGCGCTATGCTTATGGCGCGCCTTTCGCGGCGGCGATGGTGGTTGGCTATCTCGCTTACCGGGGGCTGGCCTTTCCGCACCTCGGGGCTACCTTTTTCTGCCTGGCTGTGGCGGGCGGACTGGCGCAAATTCTCGGCACCAATGCGCTGATCGCCGCTTTCGGCCAGCGCGGCTTTGTGGTCGGCACGGCGTTCTCCAAGACCGAGGCGATGCAGGCGGCGCTGTTCTCGGCGCTGATTTTTGGCGAGCGCCTGCATCTGCTGGTGTGGCTGGGCATTGGCGTGGGGCTGTGCGGCGTGGTGCTGCTCGGCTTTCGCGAGCGGTTTTCCGCTTCCGAAATTCTGCGCACATTGGGGCAGAAGGCGGCGATCTTCGGTTTTGCCGCCGGTGCCCTGTTCGCGCTGACCGGCGTATTGGTCAAGCAGGCTACGGTGACACTGTCCATGCCGGATAGGGTGGCCGAGGCGCTGGTCACGCTGCTGGTGGTCAACACGTCGCAAACCTTGATGCACGGCAGTTGGGTTGCCCTGCGTGAACCGGCCACGCTGGGCGCCATCTGTCGCAGCTGGCGCGTTTCCTGGCGGGTGGGGCTGTTATCCTCGCTGGGTTCGGCCTGCTGGTTTACCGGATTTTCCGTGGCACCGGTGGCGCTGGTGCGGGTGGTGGGGCAGGTGGAGGTGTTCTTCACCCTCGGCTTCGGCCATTTCTACCTGCGCGAGAAAATTCACACCCGCGAGGCGCTGGCGCTGCTACTGGTCGGCGGCGGGGTGGTGCTGGCGCTACTGGGCGCGCGATAGATTGGAAGAAGCCCGATGACCGCTGCCACTCTCCACCATTTTACCGCCCCGGACGGCACCCGACTGGTCTGGCATGGGATGGGCCCCGCCTCGGGCCGCCCGCTGGTTCTGCTCCACGGCCTGTTTTCCAGCGCCGAGGTCAACTGGATCAAATATGGCACCGCCGCCACGCTGGCCGGGGCGGGTTTTCGCCTCATCATGCCAGACAACCGCGCCCATGGCGGCAGCGAGGCGCCGCATGATCCCGCAGCCTATCCCGGGGATGTGCTGGTGGCCGATGTGCTGGCGCTCGTCGCCGGGCTGGGGCTCACGGATTACGACCTCGGCGGCTTCTCTCTGGGCGCGCGTACGGCGGTGCGCTCCGTGCTGGCGGGCCTCACCCCCCGCCGCCTGATCCTCGGCGGCATGGGGCTGGAGGGGCTCTCGGGCTGGGCCCGCCGCTCGGCCCACTTTATCGACGCCATCGACCGTTTCGGCACCATCCCCCACGGCGACCCGGCCTTCCTTGCCCAAGCCTTCATGAAAACCATGAAAGTCGACCGCACCGCCGCCCGCCTGCTGCTGCAATCCGTGGACGACACCCCCGTAGAGGCGCTTGCGGGCGTCTCCATGCCCACCCTCGTGGTCTGCGGGGCCGACGATCAGGACAACGGCTCCGCCCCCACACTGGCCGAGGCGCTGCCGCACGCGACCTACGCCGAAATCCCCGGCAACCACATGAGCTGCGTCACCAGGCCCGAGTTGGCTGCGGCGATGGTGGCGTTTTTGGAAGGGTAAGGGCAGGCAGGGGCAAGCCGGTTAAGGTTTAAGGTGCGAGGGGGTTACCCCCTCGCGCT
>CAIWFP010000056.1 GCA_903911985.1 uncultured Sphingomonadales bacterium | reverse complement strand
GCGCATGACGAAGAGGTTGAGGCGCGGGGTGAGGGCACCATCTCCCTCGCCACCGGCGATGGCGCTAATGATATCCCGATGATCGAGGCCGCCACCTATGGCATCGCCTATCACGCCAAACCCAAGGCCCGCGCGGCGGCCAATGGCGCGGTGGGGTATGGCGATCTGACCGCTGTGCTGACCTTGCTGGGGGTTCCCGAGAGCGAGTGGGTTAAAGAAGATTAAGGGGTAGGCGCGAGGGACTCGTCCCTCGCGCTCCCTTTACCTGTCTTGCTCAGAGCAATCCTGCCGCGTGGTGCCCCGCCGCGAAGCGGCTTTATCAGCCTGCGGCGCCGCAATCTTGCGCAAGGCCGAACCATTGGCCCGATGCAGACAGGCATGGGAGCGCGAGGGGGTAACCCCCTCGCATCCTAGCCTTCGGCCTTAGGCTTCCATCCAATCCTTGAAAAACGCTTCATTAGCCGCGCGCAGCTTGGCCACGGCGATGCCGCCCACCTCGCTGCCGCCCACTGCGCCCAGTCGCACCGCGCCGGGCACCACGACATCGGGTTTTGCGGTGACGACATAGCGCGCCTGATCCTCGCCGAAGGCCTGGGCGGCGTTCAGCGGCGCATCGAGCTTCGCGCCCAGCCCGCTGCGCATCCCCATTTCAGCCAGCGCTACCAGCAGCCCGCCATCGGAGACATCATGCACCGCGGTGGCCACGCCATCATTGATCAATTGGCGCACCAGTTCACCATTGCGGCGCTCGGCGGCGAGATCGACCGGCGGAGGCGGGCCTTCCTCACGGCCGTGGATTTCGCGCAAATAAAGGGACTGGCCGAGGTGCGAACCCTGCGGCCCGATCAGCCAGATCACATCACCCGCGGCCTTGAAGGCGATGGTGGACATCTTGGTGTGATCGAGCATCAGGCCCACGCCGCCGATGGCAGGGGTGGGCAGAATGGCGCTGCCGCCGCCGGTCGCCTTGCTTTCGTTATACAGCGAGACGTTGCCGGAAACGATCGGGTAATCCAGTGCCCGGCAGGCATCGCCCATGCCCTCAAGGCAGCCGACAATTTGCCCCATGATCTCGGGCCGCTGCGGGTTGGCGAAGTTCAGGCAATTGGTGATGGCCAGCGGCGTGGCACCGACCGCGCTGATGTTGCGATAGGTCTCGGCCACGGCCTGCTTGCCGCCTTCGTAGGGATCGGCAAGGCAATAGCGCGGCGAGCAATCGGTACTCATCGCCAGCGCCTTTTTGGTGCCATGCACACGCACCACGGCGGCATCACCACCAGACTTCTGCAGCGTGTCGGCGCCTACCTGCGAATCATACTGTTCGTAGATCCAGCGGCGCGAGGCGAGATCCGGGCAGGCGATCAGCTTCAACAGATCGGCGGAAATGTCGGCGCTTTCCGGCACATTGGTGAGGGCTGCGGGCTTGGGGCCGGCCACATGCGGGCGGTCGTACAGCGGGGCGTCATCGGCCAAGGGCGCCAGCGGAATGTCGCAGACCACTTCGCCATTGAATTCCAGCACCATATGGCCGGTATCCGTCACCTCGCCGATGATGGCGAAATCCAGCTCCCATTTCTTGAAGATCGCTTCGGCCATCGGCTCCTTGCCGGGCTTCAGCACCATCAGCATGCGCTCCTGACTTTCGGAGAGCATCATCTCGTAGGGGGTCATGCCCGTCTCGCGGCAGGGCACGGCGTTCATGTTGAGGCGGATGCCGGCCTCACCCTTGCTGGCCATTTCCACCGACGAGCTGGTAAGTCCGGCTGCGCCCATATCCTGAATGGCGACGATGGCATCGGTGGCCATCAGTTCAAGGCAGGCTTCGATCAGCAGCTTTTCGGTAAAGGGGTCGCCCACCTGCACGGTGGGGCGCTTTTCCTCGCTCTTCTCGTCGAAATCGGCGCTGGCCATGGTGGCGCCGTGGATGCCGTCGCGCCCGGTCTTGCTGCCCACATAGACGATGGAATTGCCGATGCCGGTGGCGGCGGAATAGAAGATCTTGTCCTGATCGGCCACGCCCACGGTCATGGCGTTGACGAGGATGTTGCCGTCGTAAGCCTTGTGGAAATTGGTCTCGCCGCCAACGGTGGGCACGCCGACGCAATTGCCATAGCCGCCAATGCCGGCAACGACGCCCTGCACCAGATGCTTCATCTTGGGGTGATCGGGCCGGCCAAAACGCAGCGCGTTCAGGTTGGCCACGGGGCGGGCGCCCATGGTGAAGACATCGCGCAAGATGCCGCCCACGCCCGTTGCCGCGCCCTGATAGGGCTCGATGTAGCTGGGGTGGTTGTGGCTCTCCATCTTGAAGATGGCAGCTTGTCCCACGCCATTGGGCCCGGGGCCGATGTCGATGATGCCCGCGTTCTCGCCCGGCCCGCAGATGACCCAGGGCGCCTCGGTCGGCAGCTTCTTGAGATGCAGCCGGCTGGATTTATAGGAGCAATGCTCCGACCACATCACCGAAAATATCCCCAGTTCCACCATATTGGGCTCACGGCCCAGCGCATGGAGGACCTTGGCATATTCCTCTTCGGAAAGCCCGTGGGCGGCGACGACATCTGCGGTGATGGGGGAGTTATGGGCGGTCATGGAAAGGGCCTTTAAACAGCAGGTGAAAAAGTGGGAACCGGTTTTTCATGCGAAGTGATGCTTGTGCGCATACATCGGCTCAAAATGCCCGCCGGGCGCGTGCTGGCGGCTTGACCGGCGGCAACCACACGGCCATTGCTGCGCGATGAGCCAGAATACTTCTCCCGCAGCCAGCGATGCAGCCAACGATATTGGCGCGATGAGCTTCGAGGCGGCCCTGCGCGCGCTCGAAGATGTGGTGCGGCGGCTGGAAAGCGGCGATGTTCCGCTCGATGAATCCATCAGCCTTTATGAAACCGGCGAGAAATTGCGGCGCCATTGTCAGGCCCGCATCGACGCGGCACAGGCGCGGATCGAGAAGATCGTGGTGGGGGCCGATGGCGCGCCCACCGGCACCCGCCCGCTTGATGATGCCGAAAACTGAGAGTTATTCCTAGGATGGCCAAGACTGACCCCGTGCTCGCCGAGGGCTTGAAACAGATTCAGCGCGATATCGATTCGGCCTTCGACGCATTATTGCCCGTGCCTGCCGACCCGAGGGCGCGGCTGTATGAGGCGATGCGGTATGCCACCATCGGCGGGGGCAAGCGGCTTCGCCCGCTGCTGCTCTCCGCCACGGCGGCGATGTATGGCGTGGACCGGGCCGCCGCCGTGCGCGCGGGCGCCGCGATCGAGGCGGTGCATGTCTCTTCGCTGATCCACGACGATCTGCCCTGCATGGATGATGATGCCCTGCGCCATGGCAAGCCGACGCTGCATCTCGCCTATGACGAGGCGATGGCGGTGCTGGCGGGCGATGCGCTGCTCACCTTCGCGTTCGAGGTCCTGTCGGATCCCGCCACCATCACCGATCCCTTCACCCGCATCGATCTGGTGCAGGCCCTGTCGGGCGCTTCGGGCGCGGCGGGCATGGTCGGCGGGCAGATGATGGACATCGCCGCCGAGACGGCCAGCTTCGATCTGCCCACCGTCACCCGGCTTCAGCAGCTGAAAACCGGCGCGCTGCTTGGCGCCGCGGTTGAAATGGGGGCGATTCTCGGCAAGGTTCCGCCCGAAGGACGGGCGCATCTGCGCGGCTATGCCCGTGACATTGGTCTTGCCTTCCAGATCGCCGACGATCTGCTCGACCACGAGGGCGACGAGGCCGCCGCCGGCAAGGCCCTGCGCAAAGATGCCGAGGCGGGCAAGGAAACCTTCGTGTCGCTGCTGGGGCCGGAGCGGGCCCGCGAACAGGCCAAATTCCTTGTCGAGCAGGCGGTTAACCACCTTGCCAATCATGGCGCGGAGGCGGATCTTCTGCGCGCCCTTGCCCGCTATATCATCGAAAGGGACCACTGATGGCCACATCCGAGCGCATCGGCGTCTATCCGGGCACGTTCGACCCGATCACGCGGGGGCACGCCGACATCATCCGGCGCGGCGCCAAGCTGGTGGACCGGCTGATCATCGGTGTGACCACCAACCCCTCGAAAAACCCCATGTTCACCCCGCATGAGCGCATGGAGATGGTGCGGCGCGAAGTGGCCGCTTTGGGCGTCGCCAATGTCGAGGTGGTGGGCTTCAACGCCCTGCTGATGAAATTCGCCGAAAAGCAGGGGGCCAGCGTCATCGTGCGCGGCCTGCGCGCCGTGGCCGATTTCGAATATGAATATCAGATGGCGGGCATGAACCAGCAGCTGAACGCGCGAATCGAAACCGTGTTCCTCATGGCGGATGTCTGTCTGCAGCCTATCGCTTCCAAGCTGGTGAAGGAAATAGCCCTGTTTGGCGGCGATATCACCAATTTCGTCAGTCCTCAGGTGCGCGAGGATGTTGTCGCGCGGGTGGAAAAGCTGGGGCGGCTTGGCGAATATTGAGCGGTGGTTTAAACCGTATGGTGCCGCCATTAAGGCTAATCCGCGCATGGTTCATTGCCACGACAGCTGCGCGCGGCTATCGCCAGCACCAATAGCCCGGAATATTATACTGCCAAATTCGCATGGGATCCGCATGAACCGTCAGCCTCTTGCCCGAATCGTCTCCCGCCTTGGTCTTGGCCTGATTGCGGGAATGGCCCTGCTCGCCACCGGCGGCTGTGTGCATCATCGCGATGGCTTGCGGGTTCCGGACGCGCCGCCCTCGGTGATCCCGGCCACGGTGGATGCGCGGGTTGATTCCGACCCTTCGCATGATCCCGACAATGTGCTGTTCCTCGATCTTTCCAACGGCGGGCGCGTCACCATCCGTCTGATGCCGAAATGGGCGCCCAGCCATGTCGAGCGGATCAAGACGCTCACCCGTCAGGGCTTCTACAATGGCGTCATCTTCCACCGCGTGATCGATGGCTTCATGGCCCAGACCGGCGATCCCACGGGCACAGGTCAGGGTGGCTCGCCGCTGCCCGATCTCAAGGCCGAATTCAACGCGCTGCCGCATGTGCGCGGCACGGTTTCCATGGCCCGCACCGACGCGCCGAATTCCGCCAATAGCCAGTTCTTTATCGTGTTCTATCCCCACTTCGGGCTGGATCATCACTATACCAACTTCGGCCGGGTGATCGCCGGCATGGATGTGGCGGACGCCATCGTCAGGGGCGAACCGCCGACAAATCCGACCAGGATTGTTCAGGCCTCCATCGAGACCGATGGCAAGCCGCGTCCCGCCACCCTGACCGCGCAACCGGTTCTGAAATTTTCCGCCGATCAGCTCAGCCATTCCAAGTCTGATTGAGGTAGCGGCGCGGTACGGAGCTTTCACCCCCGCTGCTTGAACCCCCTCTGCTTGAACCCATGCGCGTTGATCTGTTCGATTTCGACCTGCCGCCAGAGCGGATAGCCCTGCGCCCGGCTTCCCCGCGTGATGCGGCGCGCATGCTGGTGGTGGCGGGCGATGCGCCGCTTGCCCATCACCATGTGCGCGATCTGCCCGGGTTGTTGCGCGCTGGCGACTGTCTGGTGTTCAACGACACCCGCGTTATCCCCGCGCAGCTGGAGGGGCGGCGGGGCGACGCCCGGATAGGCGCCACACTGCACAAGCGGATCGACCTGCGCCGCTGGCAGGCCTTTGTGAAAAACGGCAAGCGGTTGCGGGTGGGCGATACCATCCGGTTCCCCGCCGATGTTGCCGCCCTGGCCGAGGCGCGCCACGAGG
>CAIWFP010000055.1 GCA_903911985.1 uncultured Sphingomonadales bacterium | reverse complement strand
TGGTGAGGAACAGGGCGAAGATCAGGGCGATGGCGGTGAGGGCCTGCTCGCCGCCCGAGAACAGGGTGAGCGATTGCAGCCGCTAGCCCGGCGGCTGGGCGTAGATTTCGAGGCCCGCCTCCAGCGGATCGTCGGAATCAACCAGCGCGAGATGCGCCTGCCCGCCCTGAAACAGGCGGGTGAACAGGCGGCGGAAGTGGCCGTCCACCGCCTCGAAAGCGGTGCGCAGGCGTTCGCGGCCCTCGCGGTTGAGGTTGCCGATGGAGCCGCGCAGCCGGGCGACGGCCTCGGCCAGATCGGCGCGTTCGCTCTGGCCCTCGCTGGCACGGGCCTCGGCGGCGGTCAATTCCTCGGCGGCGACGAGGTTGACCGGGCCAAGCCGCTCGCGATCGGCAACAAGCCGCTCCATCGCGGCACTTTCCACCTCGGCGCTGGCGATATCGGCGGGGGCGAAGGCGAAGCGTTCGGCGAGCAGCGGCGGTGGGCAGGTGAAGCGTTCGCCACAGAGGCGCGCCAGCTCGGCGCGGCGCTGGTCCTCGTGCTCGGCGCGGGCGGCAGCGCCGGCGCGGGCCTCGCGGGCGCTGGCAAGCGCTTCCTGCGCGGTGGAGAGGGCGCTATCGGCGGTGCGGGAGGCCTCGGTGGTTTGGGCCACGGCGGCTTCGGCCTCGGCCATTTCGCTGGCGATGCGGGTGCGGATGCTCTCGCCCTGCTCGATCTCGCGGCGCAACCCCTCGGGCTTGGCGGCGATGACGGCGCGTTCTTCCTCGATCTCGGTGAAGCGCCGGGTCATTTCAGCGAGGCGGCGGGCGGCGTCGCCCGCGCGGGCCTGCCAGCCACGGATGTCGGCGGCGCGGGCGGCGGCGCGCTCGCGGGCAACGGCCAGCGCCTGATCCTGCGAGGCCAGCGCGGCACTGGCGGATTGCAGCGTCAGGCGCGAGGTCTCGTGCCGCTCCCTCGCCACCAACAGCGCCGCGCGGCCGGCATCGGGCGCGGGCAGGGCGGCGCGGGCGGCAAGCGCGGCGGCGCACTCCGCTTCGGCCTGCGCGTGCTGCTCGACAAGGTCTGTCGCGGCGGCGGCAAGGTCGGCACGGCGCGCGGCGAGGCGGCTGCGGGCATCCTCGGCGGCATCCAGCGCGCGCAGGGCGGCGCGTTCGCCCTCGCTGGCCTGTGCCATGGCGCGTTCGGCGGCGATGGCCCCCTGTCCGGTGGCGACAAGATCCTGCGCCACGCGGGCATTTTCGGCCTCGGCAGTGGCCATGGCCTCGGCCAGCGCGGGCAGTTGTTCGGCAAGGGCCACAAAACGGTTTTCCGCCTCCAGCCGGGCGGCCTCCGCCGCGCCCTCGCCCCGGGCGACGAACCCGTCCCAGCGGCGCAGGGCACCGCCGCGTGTGACCAGCCATTCGCCGGGCGCCAGCGCGCGGTCGTCGTCGGCCTCAACGCAATGCACCAGCGCGAGGCGGGCGGCCAGTTCCGGGGGGCAATCGTGGACATGGGCGGCAAGGCTGTCGGCCACCGGCGCGGGCGCGCCAGAACCGGTCCAGAAGCGCCCGGCCCAGAAACGCCCATCAGCCCCGGCGGGCGCGGGGCCCAGCGGCGCCTTGGCATCGCGCCCCAGCACGGCGGCCAGCGCCCGCTCATAACCCGGCTCCGCGCGCAGCCGATCCAGCGCCAGCATCCGCCCTTGCGCCGAGGCCGACTGGCGGGCTCGCGCCTCGCGGTCGCGCAGCAGGGCCTGATATTCGCGGTCCACCCCGGCGTGTTCGGCCTTGGCCCCGGCGAGAGCGGTCGCGGCGGTATCGCGGGCGCTCTGCAGGGCGGTGCGGGCGGACTGGGCCTGTTCCAGCGCGGTCCGCGCCTGTGCCAGCGCGGCACTGGCTTCCTCGCGCCGGGTGAGAGCCGCCGCCACCGCCGCCTCGGCCGCGTCATCGGCGCCAAGGGCATCACGGGCGGCTTGCTGGCGGGCGATTTCGGCGGCAAGGCGGGTGGCGCGGGCTTCGGCTGCGGCCACACCGGCCTCGGCCACACGCCATTCCGCCTCCACCCCGGCCTGTTCGGCGGTGGCCTGCGCGAAGGCCAGCTCGGCGGCGCGCGAGGCGGCTTCGGCGGCACCGAGCGCATGGGCCAGCGACGGGCGCAGGGCCTCCTCGGCGGCCAGAGTGTCCCGCCCCTCGGCCAGTTCGCGCTCCAGCCGGGCGAGGGCTTCAGCGGCGTCATGGGTCAGGCGGTCAGCCTCGACGCGATCCTCCTCCAAACGCTTGTGCTGGCGGTCGAGATCGGCAAGCCGCTGTTCGGCGGCCTCCAGTTGGCTGGTGAGGGTCGCCATGCGGTGGCCGTGGGCGCTGGCATCGTCGCGCCGGTCGGCGAGGGTGTCGCGCGCCTCGGCAAGGGCCACGGCGGCGGAACCTTGCGCCTCTTGCGCGGCCTTGGCACCGGTTTGCGCCTCGTTAACCCGCGTTTCGGCCTGAGCGGCGGCGAGGCGGGCGGCATCGGCGGCGGCGGCGGTATCGCGCCAGCGGGCGAACAATTGCCGTGCCTCGGCCAAGCGGATATTTTCGGACAGGCCCCGATACCGCTCCGCCGCGCGCGCCTGACGCCGCAGCCCCGCGATCTGCGAATCGAGCCCCGCCATGATATCCTCGAGCCGGGCGAGATTGGCCTCGGTGGCGCGCAGCTTCTGTTCGGCATCACGGCGGCGCACATGCAGCCCGGCGATGCCCGCCGCTTCCTCCAGCATCATGCGCCGCTCGGCGGGCTTGGCGGCGATGACGGCGGCGATTCGCCCCTGGGAGACCAATGCCGGCGAGTGGGCGCCGGTGGCGGCATCGGCGAAGATGAGGCTGACGTCCTTGGCGCGGACATCGCGGCCATTCACCCGATAGGCGCTGCCCGCGCCGCGCTCGATACGGCGCACGACCTCCAGATCCTCGCCATCACCATCGCTGGCGAACAGCACCACCTCGGCGAAATCGCGGGGCGCGCGCCCCTGCGTGCCGGCGAAGATGACGTCTTCCATGCCGCCGCTGCGCATGGATTTGGGCGAGTTTTCGCCCATGACCCAGCGGATGGCTTCCAGCAGATTGGATTTGCCGCAGCCATTGGGGCCAACCACCCCGGTCAGCCCCGCCTCGATGCGCAACTCCGCCGGCTCAACGAAGCTTTTAAACCCCGAAAGCTTGAGCCGACGGATGCGCATCAGCGGATGGACTGGCCTTGCGGCGCCATGTTCAGCGGGCGCCCGCCGCCTTCAGCGCGGCCTCGAGATCGGGCCAGCTGAGCGCGGTGCTGCGGGTGCCATGGATGATGAGGGTGGGGGTGGAATCGATGCCGCTGTTGCCCCATGTCTCGGCCTGCTTGGCGACGGTGACGGCGGAAGCTGTGTTGGCAAGGCACGCATGGGCCTTGGCCAGCGGCACGCCCCGCGCCGCGAAGAACTGGGTGAAGCCATAGGCATCGGACATGGCGGTAAGGCGCTGGGCCGGGGGCAGGGTTTCGGACGCCTTGGCCTGCGCCTGACCTTCCATTGCCCGCTTCAACATCGCATCCTGATTGGCATAGAGTTGTTCGACCAGACCGAAGAAGGCCGATTTATCCGCGCAGCGCACCAGCACGGTGAGCGGGATGTCGATGCCGTGAATGGCAAAGCTGCGATATTCATAGCTGACCCTGCCGCTGTTGACATAGGTGCCGATCAGCTTGGTCATGCCCTCATTGGCGAGATGGGCGCAGTGCGGGCAGGACAGCGAGCCATATTCCAGGAGCTTGATGGGCGCATTGGGGTTGCCCATCACCATGCCGCCATCGGGCGTGGGGGCGACGATGGCCGACCAGCTCTTGCCATGGGGCGGTGCCACGCGGGCCACGGTGTCGCCGGTGGATTGACCATCGGCCTTGTGGCAGGCCAGCAGGCCGAGGGCGAGCGGCATGGTCACGCCCATCAGCACCATCTGGCGCAGGATGCGGCGCACGGGGACACTGGCGAATGCGCGGCTGCGCAGGAAATTCAACGAAACCGGGCGCGACATGGGCGGCTATCCTTTTTTGAGTACGGGCCTTTTTGAATACGGGCCTTTTTGAATGCGGACCTCGTGAATGCTGGCGGTATCGCTAGCCCAGCGCCAGCGGTGATTGAAGGGAAAAGCGCCGGGACCCATGCCGCTTTTGCACATTTTTGCCAAAACAGCGCGCGGCGCAGCCCTGTTGGCGCCATGCGGCGCAAATGGGCCGGCGCGGAGTGGGCGCGGATCAGGGGTCCTTCTCTTCCTTTTCCACCAGACTGCGCGCCAGCGATTCGAGCACGGCACGCAGCTCGTTGTCGCCAATGTCGCGCAGGCTCTCGCCCAGTTCCATGGGGATGGGGCGCAGTGACGGCGGCGCCACCGGGCGCTGGGCAGGGGGCGCGTCCTGTTTGACGGCGCCCTGCCGCAGCTTCACCCGCCCTACCGCGTTATAGCCGAAAAAGCGGTTCACCCGCTCGATGATCTCGGGGATGACGTGCTGGATGATCGGGGCGTGGCCGGGCTCCACCAGCAATTGCAGGATGCCATCGCTCTTCTCTCCCGGGGGGAAGCGGATCGCCTCCGGGCTGCAGACGCGGGCATGGGCCTCGCCGACGATCTCGGGCCAGCGGGTGACGACGCTGGATTGCACGAAGCCGAAGCGGCGAAAGGCGGTGCGGCCGATCTCGGGCATCAGATCGGCGATGGCGCGGGCCGGGCCGCCCCGAGGACGCTCGAACTGGCGCTCGAACTGGCGCTCGAACTTGCGGGCGGCGGGTTTGGCGGGGGGGGTGACGGCGGGCTTTGCCGCGCGCGCCGAGGGGGTGCCAGGCGGATTGTCGGCCCCGTTGTCCTGCGATGAGCTATCCCGTTTCGTCACGCCGCCAGCCATGCCATAGCGCAGGCATGGACGCCAGAGCAGCAAGAGACGAGGGTGAAGGACAGGGGGCGGCAGCGATGGGCCGCGCTGGCGGCATGTCCGCCCGGTTGCTGCGCTGGTATGACGCGTATGCCCGCGTGTTGCCGTGGCGCGAAAGGCCGGGCCAAATGCCCGGCCAAATACCGGGGGCGAATCGGGCCGATCCCTATCGGGTGTGGCTGTCGGAAGTGATGCTGCAACAGACCACCGTCGCCGCCGTCATCCCCTATTTCGAGCGTTTCACCCAGCGCTGGCCCACAGTCGCCGCGCTGGCCGCCGCCGACGAGGGCGAGGTAATGGCGGCATGGGCGGGGCTGGGCTATTATGCCCGCGCCCGCAACCTGGTGGCCTGTGCAAAGGCGGTGGCGGGCAGGCCCGGTGATGGGGCCGGCGTATTTCCCGATAGCGAGGCGGGCTTGCGCGCCCTGCCGGGGCTGGGGGCCTATACGGCGGCGGCGGTGGCGGCCATCGCCTTTGGCCAGCGTGCGGTGGTGGTGGATGCCAATGTCGAGCGGGTCGTCGCCCGGCTTTTCGCCATCGCCACACCGCTGCCTGCCGGTAAGGCGGAGATTCGCGCGGCCACTGATACGCTGACGCCCGATCTGCGCGCCGGCGATTTCGCGCAAGGGATGATGGATCTGGGCGCCACGGTCTGCACCACGCGGGCGCCTGCTTGCCTGCTCTGCCCGTTGGCGAAGGATTGCGCCGCCCATGCGCAGGGTGACGAGACCGCCTATCCCGTGAAGGCGCGAAAGGCGCCCAAGCCGGAGCGGCGCGGCCGGGCCTTCTGGATTACGCGCGGAGGTGAGGGCCAGCAGGAGGTGTGGCTGGTGCGTCGGCCTGCCCGGGGCATGCTGGGCGGTATGCTGGCTCTGCCCGATGATGGCTGGAGCGCGAAGGGGGATGGCGGCAGCGTGCGCGGCGATGGCGTCGCCCCGCTGCCCGGCCCGTGGCACGTGGCTGGCGCGGTGGCGCATGTCTTTACCCATTTTTCCTTGCGGCTGGAATTGGCGGTATATTCGCCAGTGGATTCCCCAGTGGACTTGGGCGCGGATTGGGATAGCCTGCCGGGTGACGCCGAAGCGGGCGGCGGCCGGTGGTGGCCACTGGCACGTTTGGCCGAGGCTGGCCTGCCGACGCTCTATGCCAAGGCGGCGCGGCTGGTGTGGCCCCAATGACGAATAAGCGCCGACCCAAAATGCGCCGAACATGAATGTGGGAGAGAAGAGCTTGCACACCCCCAATGCCGATAGCACGCTGATGCCCGGTTCCGCCTTGCAGCCTTCCATTTTGCCAAGGGCCGTCGCCTTCGCCGGTGCGCGGGTCGACCGGGCCGACCATTTGCGCAATGATACCCGGGCCTTGGCCGATCTGGCGGCGCACGGGGTTTTGCTGCGGATGGATGGGCTAGACCCGGTGCTGGGCGAGGCGGATGAATATGGCAGCCTGTCGCTGGCATGGGGTGTGCCGGCCGAGGTGGACGCAGGCGCCGAGCTGCTGTTTCTGGGGCTGTTGCCCGATGGGCGGGGCTGCTTTGCCGCGGTGCCGCCAACCTCCTCGGCCAGCATCAGCCCGCCGGGCCCCCGGCTGTGGCGGGTATTGGCGATGCTGCCGACAGAGGAACTGGCGCTCTATGGCGCCGCGCGGTCGCTGGCGGGGTGGCACGCGCGGCACCGCTTTTGCGCGCGCTGCGGCAGCGCCACGGTGCTGGCGCGCGGTGGCTGGCAGCGCAATTGCCTGAACGACGCCTGCCGCGCCGAGCATTATCCCCGCACCGACCCGGTGGTGATCATGAGCGTGGAGCACGAGGGCCGGCTGTTGCTGGGCCGCCAGCCACGTTTTGCCCGGGGGCGATTCTCCACGCTGGCCGGCTTTGTCGAGCCCGGCGAGGCGATTGAGGAGGCGGTGGCCCGCGAGGTGTGGGAAGAGGCGGGCCTGCGGGTGAGCGCGGTCAGCTATGTGGCCAGCCAGCCGTGGCCCTTTCCCGCCTCGCTGATGATCGGCTGCCATGCCATTGCCACCAGCGCGGAGCTGACGATCGACACCACCGAGCTGGAGGAAGCCCGCTGGTTCACCCGCGCCGAGGTGGCCGAGGCCATGGCCGCCGGGCAGCGGGGCGAGGAGGGCGAGGCTTTTGTCGCCCCGCCGCCCCATGCCGTGGCATGGCATCTGCTGCGCCACTGGCTGGATAGTGGCGCCTGACTGGTGCCTCGCTAGATCAGGCCAAGCCGCGCCAGTTCGCCAGCCAGATTGCCGGGCATGGCGTCAGCATCGGGAACCGTGCCATCGGGCAGGTCCGCCAAGGAAATGTCTGGCGGCGCATCCTCTGGCGCCAGATAGCGCCAGCCCTGATGGGCGCGGCGCGGTGTGGCGACGATGGGGATCAGCCGTGGCTCCAGCCGGATCGCCCAGCGCCCATCCTCTGCCCGCGTAAACCCAAGCAGCGGCGAGCGGGCCACCAGCGTGTGGGCATAAATCCAGTAGAGCGAGCCGCCCACCAGTTCCTCGGCGCGTTTGGGCAGGTTACGGGTGTGCAGCCGGGCCTCGCCCTCGGATGTTGCGGCATGGCGCTCCAGCCTTTGGCGCAAATCGTCGATGCTCTGCACGCCAAAGGCGATCTTGGTGAGGTGAAGCGGCATAGCGGGTGAAGCCAATCGGCACAGAGGGAAGGGCGCACTGGCGCGTGACATTGCCG
>CAIWFP010000054.1 GCA_903911985.1 uncultured Sphingomonadales bacterium | reverse complement strand
TCGCAGAACAGCTTGCGGTTGAGGTCATTGTCCTCGACAACCAGAATACGCTTTGCCATGTGATCGCCCGCCTGTTCCATTTTCCGGCTCTGTGCCCCCACTCTAATGCCCCCCCTCTAACGCTGAGTCCACGAGGCTGACAATTCTTCGCGACACACCATCCCCGTCTCCGGCCGCACCCCAGGACCCCGAAGCGCTGGCCCTGGCGGCGCTCGGCTGGGTCCTGTCCGACGATACCCACGCCGAGCGGTTCCTCGCGCTCACCGGCGTCAGCCCTGAAGAACTGCGCGCGCGGATTGGAGAAAAGACCGTGTTGATCGCCGCCCTCGACTTCCTGATGGCGCACGAGCCAGACCTGATCGCCGCCGCCGATGCCCTGGGCGTGGCGCCGCAGGTGCTGGCGGCCGCGCACCATGCCCTTTCCGGGCCCCAGAATCCCGACGAGGAGTGGAACCCATGAGTACCACCACCATGAGCACCACCAAAGGCAAGCGCCCTCTCGTCATCTCCGATTGCGACGAGGTGCTGCTCCACATGGTCGCGCCCTTTCGCGACTGGCTGGGCGAAAGCCAGGGCATCAGCTTCACCCTCGACACCCATGATTTCTTTCAGTCCATGCGGCACAAGGCCAGCGGCGAACTGGTGGACCCCAAGGAGGTGTGGCGCCTGCTCGGGGGCTTTTTCGACACGGAAATGCCGCGTCAGCAGCCCATCGAGGGCGCGGTGGCGGCGATCAGAACTCTGGCGCAGGACGCCGATGTGGTGGTGCTGACCAATCTGGTGGACCACCGCCAACAGGCGCGCACCCTGCAGCTGGCCGACCACGGGATCAATGTGCGGGTTTTCACCAATCAGGGGCTGAAGGGCCCGGCGCTGAAAGCCATCCTCGACGAATATCAGCCAAGCCGCGCGGTGTTCATCGACGATCTGGCCCAGCACCATGGCTCGGCCGCCGAGATAACGCCGGAGGTTATGCGCCTGCATCTTTGCGGCGAACCGCTGCTGGCCCCGCATATCCCCTGCGCCCACGAGGCTGGCCACGCCCATGCCCGCATCGACACGTGGAACCATGCCCTGCCCTGGCTGCTGGAGCGCCTTCATGGAGACAACAATGCCCCTGACACCACTGTCTGAAGTCCGGATCGACGCAAAACTGGCCGAACTGGGCCTTGCCCTGCCGCAGGCCGCCGCGCCCGTTGCCGCCTATGTGCCGGTGGTTATCGCCGGTGGCTTGGCGCATGTCTCGGGGCAGCTGCCGTTTATCAATGGCAGACTGGTCACCGGTCGGCTGGGCGAGGATGTCAGCCTTGAGGACGGCTATGCGGCGGCGCGCGCCTGCGGGCTGATGATTCTGGCGCAGCTCAAGGCCGCGCTCGGCTCGCTCGACCGGGTGGAGCGGGTGGTGAAGCTGGGGGCCTTCATCAACTCGACCGGCAATTTCACCGACCAGCCCAAGGTGGCCAATGGCGCCTCCGAGCTGATGGCCGCCCTGTTCGGCGAGGCCGGCAAGCATGCCCGCAGCGCCGTTGGCGTGCCGGTGCTGCCATTGGGCGCGGCGGTTGAGGTGGATGCCATCGTCGCGGTCAGGGGCGCCTGAGGGGCAGGCGAGCCCGGAAGCCTGGCCCCGGAAGCCCAGACCCATGCCCCAACCCGCAGCCGAAGCGCATATCGCCCCCTCCGTCGGCTCGCTGCCGGCCGATGAGTGGGATGCGCTGACCGGCGGCAATCCCTTTGTCTCCCACGCCTTTCTCTCCGCGCTGGAGGATTCAGGCAGTGTGGATGCTGGCGAGGGCGCGAGCGGGCGCAGCGGCTGGCGCGCAGCGCCCGTTATCATTCGCGGGGAAGATGGCAAATTGGCGGCGGCACTGCCCGCCTACCTGAAGGGCCACAGCCAGGGCGAATATGTCTTCGATCACGCCTGGGCGGATGCCTGGGCCAGGGCTGGTGGGGAGTATTATCCCAAGCTGCAGATCGCCGCGCCCTTCACTCCGGCCACCGGGCCCCGGCTGCTGACGAACGATGCGGCATTGGCCCCGCTGCTTCTTACCGCCGCCGAAGACCTATGCGCGCAAATGGGCCTGTCCTCGGCCCACGCCACCTTCATCGCGCCGGAACAGCTGCCCCTGTTCGAGGCGGCGGGGTGGCTGACGCGCAGCGATATCCAGTTTCACTGGGAGAATCGCGGCTACGCGAGCTTCGAGGATTTTCTCGCCACCCTGTCGTCTGCCCGCCGCAAGAACCTGCGCAAGGAGCGTGCCGCCGCGCAGGAAGGGGTGGAGATCCGCCGCCTCTCGGGCGCCGATATCAGGCCCGAACACTGGGATGCCTTCTGGCACTTCTATCAGGACACCGGCGCCCGCAAATGGGGTACACCCTATCTGACCCGCAGCGCCTTCACCCTGCTGGGCGAGCGCATGGCCGACAAGATCCTGCTGGTGCTTGCGTTTATGGGCGATAAGCCGGTGGCTGGCGCACTGAACTTCATCGGGCCCGAGGCGCTCTATGGCCGCTATTGGGGGGCCACGGTCGACAAGCCGTTCCTGCATTTCGAACTATGCTATTATCAGGCGATCGATGCCGCCATCGCGCTGGGCCTGTCTCGCGTGGAGGCGGGCGCGCAAGGGCCGCACAAGCTGGCCCGGGGCTATGAGCCCGTGCAGACATGGTCGGCCCATTACATCGCCCATGCGGGCTTTCGCCGGGCCGTGGCCGATTTTCTGACCGCCGAGCGGGCGGGCATCGCCGCCTACCAGATGGAGCTGGGCCAACACCTGCCGTTTCGCAAGGGCTGATCCGGCAAAAGGGTTTACGCCACCCGGCGCGCGGAGGCCCCCAGCCATTCGCGGGCACGCCGCTGGGCCTCGGCAATCTCGCGTGCGGTCATTTCCTCGGAGATTTCGGCCCGGCAGGACTGGGCATCCTCGTGCCCCGCCACGGCGGCCAGATTGAACCATTTATGCGCCTCGATCAGGTCGCAAACCGCGCCGTAGCTGCCGGTGGAAAAGGCCACGCCCAGATCGAAATAGGCGCTGACGTCCCCTTGCGCGGCGGCGGCAAGATCCTTGACCGGTTGGGCAGCGGCAAAGCCGGCCTGCAGGTTTCCGGGCACATCTTCGAGTTGAATCCAGCTGTTGTCCATGGTCAGGACCCCCTTGGCGGCTGGCGGAATTCGCCTGCCTGTGAGACCCAAGCTGCCGAATCATGGTCAACAAATGGTTAACGCGCCGTGCGGAAAAATAAATGAGGCGCGTCTGCGGCCAATCCGCAAGGCCAATCCTCCTGGCTTTCCCCCGGCAATCCCCAAGGAATT
>CAIWFP010000053.1 GCA_903911985.1 uncultured Sphingomonadales bacterium | reverse complement strand
TTAAATTACCGGAATTACCGGAATTACCGGAATTTCCCGGAATTACGGTGATGGTGTGGACGGCGCTCTGTTGAGGCTTTGATTCGCATTATGCGATCCTCCACGGTGCGATTGTCGAAGATCCACCAAAGGAGCACCATCCACATGAGCAAAGTAGCCACCGATCTTTCGGTTGTCACCAGCGTTGGCCTCGATCTGGCCAAGCACGTAATTTCGGTGCCAGTTTACCAAATACCCCCTCAAGCCGCCAAACCTACCACCCCGGCCACCCGGCGTTCACCCTTGGCCGCCGCCCCATGCCGCGCCGCCACGCTGGCGTGCTTGCGCACCAGCTGGGCAAACACCTCCGGGTGCAGCGGGCGGTCGAAGGCCAGGCCGGCGCTGCCATTCTTCACCCACACCACTGTCGCGCTCTTGGGCGCCAGCGTCGGCAGGCACAGGGTGATGACATCGTCATAGCGCAAGCCCGCCATGCTCTCGACGCGGGCGCCCTCGCAGGTCAGGTCTTTCAGCGCCACCCGCACCCGGCTGCCAGCCAGCCTCGCGGGCACTTCCAGATCAATGCTGATCCGCTCAGGCCGGGGAATATAGACCACTTCATCCAGCATAGACTTCAGCCACATGGCACAACTCCTCGGGGCTTCCCCGACCTCGCGGGCGCGGCTGTAATGGCGGGCCTGTCCCGAGAGGGGGGGAAGGACAGGCGGGCCGGGCAGCGCACACGCGGGGCCGGGAAACTTGTTCGATGAATTTGAAGTAGCCCCCCTTGCCCAATATCGCGTGTAGGCGGCACTAGGGGTTTGCGCGGGGGTCACCCCAGCTTGCTGAGAATATCCCCGGCAAACTGGCTCAGCGTATCATCCCGCGCGCCCATCACCACAATGCGTGGGGCGGGGCGGGTAGAGGGCGTCGCCCCCGCCAGTTCCACCATCCGCGCCGCACAATCCTCGCGCGAGGGAATATACTCGGCCACCGGCCCGGTGCCAGATGTGGCGGCGGCCCCGCCAATCAACGCCACAATCCGCTCCGAGCCGAGTGAGCGATCCACCGTGCCGCCAAAATAGACCGGGTCGCACAGGATCACCCGATCCTGCGGCCCCAACAGCCGGGCAAAAGTCGCCGCCAGCTCGGCACCCATCTGCCGCAGCGGGCCATAGCCATGCGGCTGAAAAAACGCGATCACCGGGCCATTGGTTTCATTTCCGGTTGGGGCTTTCAAGGTCGCCAGCGTCGCCGCCACCTTGTCGGGGTTATGGCCAAAATCATCAATCACCATCACGCCCGCGCCGCTGGTGCCGACAATATCAAACCGCCGCGCCAACCCCTTGAATTCCGCCAGCGCCGCCACCGCTTCGCCCACCGGCACGCCAGCCGCAGAGGCCCCGGCAATCGCCGCCAGCGCATTGGCCAGATTATGCCGCCCCGGCACCTTCAGCCGCAGCGCGTGAACCGAACCATCCCGCCGGTCGATCACCTCGGAGCCGATGCTGGCCGCGCCCTGCACGATGCTCCCCGGCACCACGCCAATATCCGCCGCCGTATTATCGATCGCAAACCCCACCAACGCCCGCGCCCGCCCCGCCAGCGCCGCCGCCTCGGCATCATCCAGATTGACGCAAGCCACCGAAGCCCGTTCGAGAAAATCCCCAAACAAAGCGCGTAGTTCCTCCAGACTCTTGTGATCCAGACTGACATTGCCCAGCACCGCCACCGTCGGCCGATAGAGCGCAATCGAGCCATCCGACTCATCCACCTCGGAAACAAATGGCGCCGCCACGCCCCCGACCCGCGCGCTGGCAAAAGGCGCATCCGCCGCGACGAAATTCTTCATCACCGCGCCGTTCATAATCGTCGGATCGCGCCCGGCGTGGGTCAAAATCCACCCCACCATCCCCGTCACCGTGCTCTTGCCGCTGGTGCCGCCAATCGCGATGGAGGATGTGGCTGCATTCACCAGGCTGGCCAGCAATTCCGCCCGAGACATCCGCGCGCAGCCCAATTCCTTGGCCCGCACCACCTCCGGCACAGTGTCCTCCACGGCGGCACTGGCCACCAGCACCTGTTCAGGCGTGCTGATCCCCGATCCATCCTGCGGAAACAGGGTGAACCCCAAACTCTCCAGCCAGGCAAACTTCTCACGGCTGCGCCCCGCCTCGCGGCTGCGATCAGAGCCCGAAACCCGCGCCCCCATCCCCCGCAAAATCAACGCCAGCGGCAACATCCCCGAGCCGCCAATGCCGCAAAAAAACCACGGGTGAGAACGAAGGGTTTGCGCGGTGTCGGTCATGGTGCCGGGAGGTAAGGGGGAGGGGGGCAAAAGGCAAGTTTGGGCAAGGGAAGGAGGGGGAGACAGTGAAGCGTCCCGGGTTTCCTGGAGGCTATTTGGCTTGAGTCATGCG
>CAIWFP010000052.1 GCA_903911985.1 uncultured Sphingomonadales bacterium | reverse complement strand
TCGGGGCAGTCGCCCTGCCCTTGAGCACACTCTATCAGGCACCAGAGTTGCAATGGGTTTTGGACAACGCCGAAATCGATCACCTGATCGCCGCCGACAGCTTTCTGCGCCATGATTATCTCGCCCGGCTGGAAGAAGCGCTGCCGGGCCTTGCCAATGCGCAAGCACCCTATCGACTTGCCGCTGCACCGCGCCTCCGATCAATCTGGATCATTGGCGACAAAGCGCGGACCTGGTCGCTGCCAGCTTCGGCACTGTTCGCGGGCAGCGCGGAAATTGACCAAACGATGCTCACCAGCATTGAAAACCACGTCACCCCCGCCGACCCGTTTGTCATCATCTATACCTCGGGCAGCACCGCCAATCCCAAGGGCGTAGTTCACAGCCAGGGGGCATTCGTGCGCCACAGCTACCACATGGCCATGGATTTTTACCCGTTTTCCCAAGGGGATCGTATCATCACACCGCGCGCCATGTTCTGGGTGGCAGGGCTGGTCGCCACCTTGTTCTATGCGTTGCAACTAGGGGCCTGCATCATCACCACCAGCGATGGTTCGCCTGCCAATATCCTGCGCCTGATCGAGCAGGAACGCGCAACCGGGCTTGCCGGGGACGCAGGATGGTTTGATGTGCTGGGAGATGCTCCAGAGCTGGTTGGCGCTGGCTATGACATTATCCGCCTCAACATGGACACAGCCGCGATTGCGAGGAACGGACGCTACCTTGGCCCCCGGATTGAAGCCCGGTTCGGTGCGCCCAAACACTATCCCAACGCCAGATTCGCGCGTTCCTTCGGCATGACCGAAACACTCGGCGCCCACACTTCCGCAAGGTGGGACGAGCTGCTGCCAGAAGATCGGCCAAGCTGGCAAGGCCGCCCCGTACCCGGCGTCGATCTCAAAATCGTCGATCCGCAAACCAGTGATCAGCTCCCCAACGGCGAGGTCGGCGAATTGTTGGTCCGTGGATATTGCGTGATGCTCGGCCTCACCGGCAAGGAGCGCGATGAAACCTTTGACGCCGAGGGCTACTATGCCACTGGCGACCTGTGCAGGCTCGATGATCAAGGCTATTTGAAGTTCGAAAGCCGGGCCGGGGAGATGATCAAGGTCCACGGGGCCAATGTCGCCCCGCTAGAGGTCGAACTGGCCCTGTCCGGCCTGCTTGGTATCGAAAAGGCCGGAGTTGTCGGCATCGAAATGGACGGCGACACGGTGCTTACGGCTGCCGTGTTGATGGCACCGGGACGGACGCTAGACGTGGAAGAAGTCCGCGATGCGCTCAAACGCCAGCTATCCTCCTACAAGGTTCCCAAGCGGATCGTGGCCATGTCCGAAAGCGAGCTGCCGATGACCGGATCGGGCAAGGTCAAAAAGGCCGAATTGGTCGCCCTGCTGACTGACAGGATGCGTAAATCATCTAAAGAATCTACTTGATCCCTGTCCGAGTCAGCTTCATGGAAAGGGGGCAGAACACTTGCGTGAACAGGATTTGGGAGGACGAGTCATGGCCGAAGCCACAAACAAGGATGCGCCATCAACATACGGCATCCTCACCGACGAGGGCATCGAAAAGCTCCGTCAACGCGTCGGAATTCAGGTCAACAAGCCGACCCCGCCGCACAATTACGAAGTTACCTTTGACGGCACCCGCCACTTCGCTTTCGGCTATGGCGACGATAATCCGCTGTGGTGCGACAAGCATTATGGTGAAAAGACCCGCTGGGGCGGGCTGATTGCGCCGCCAAACTTTCTTTACACCATGGGCGAATCGGACGCTCCGCCGATCGACGCCGAAACCAAGAAGATGATGAAGGGCGACCCGCTCGCCGGGCTTGGCTCCTATCAGGCGCAGATGGAATTCGAATGGTGGCGGCCCCTGCGCATTGGCGACCAGCTCAGGCAGCGTTTCGCGCTGATCGGCGTTCAGGTGAACGACAAGAGCGGCTTTGCCGGGCGCACCGTGTCCGAGGTCAACGGCTACATCTATCGCAACCAGAACGATGAACTCCACGCCATCCAGCGCGGCACCTGGATCCGTGCGGAACGTCACGCTTCCAAGGAAAAGAAGAAAGAATACGAGCTCCCCACGCCTTACACCAAGGAACAGCTGGAAGAGATCGATGCCTGCTACGCCGCGGAAAAGCTGCGCGGCGCGGAAACGCGCTATTGGGAAGACGTGGTTGAAGGCGAAGAGATGCAGACCATCGTGCGCGGCCCGCTGCGCACCAGCGACATCGTGATCTGGCATATTGGCTGGGGCATGCAGCTCACTCCTCCCGGTGCCTTCCGCCAGTCCTACAAGATTCGGGCCAAGGTTCCCGGGCTTTTCACGCCGAATGACCTGAACGTGCCCGACACTGTTCAGCGCCTGCACTGGGAAAAGGCATGGGCCAACGAACTTGGTATCCCCATCCCCTACGACTACGGCGGCATGCGCGAGACTTTTATCACCAACAGCATCACCAACTGGATGGGTGATGATGGCTGGCTGTGGAAGATGAGCTGCCAGCATCGCAAGTTCGTCTACACCGGCGACACCTACTGGATTAAGGGCAAGGTCCGGCAGAAGGTACAAACGGAAGGCCGCAACGAAGTTCACCTCGATATCTGGGTGGAAAACCAGCATGGCACGGTGGTTTCGCCAGGCAGTGCCGTGGTCCTGTTGCCAACCCGCGACAAGGCCGTTGAGCTGCCCAAGCCGGCAAAAGAAAACATCGACGAGATGTATGCCCACGAAGTTGAGCTGCTGCGCTGATCTCGCGGCGAAACTGAACGAGAACGAAGCGCCGCTGTCCCTGTGGGATGGCGGCGCTGTCATGATGGATACACCGATGGAATACGAAAACATCCGTTACGAAACGCGCGGCGCGGTCGCGGTGATTACCTATGATCGGCAGGAACGCCGCAATGCCTGGAGTCCGCCGCTTTACCGCGAGACAGAGCACGCCATCGAGGCGGCCAACGCCGACGATGCGGTGGGCGCAATCGTTCTCACCCACGAAGGGCCGATCTATTGCGCGGGAACCGATTTCAAGGGCGGACCCGAAATTGATCCGGAAACCGGCAAGAAGCTGAACATCGCCCAGATCTGCATGATGCAGGACACCGGCTGGATTCACCTGCTTGCCCGCTCGAAACCGATGATTGGTGCCGTTCACGGTATGGCGATGGGGCTTGGTGTCACCCAACTTTTGCCAATGGATATCCGTATCGGTGGCGAGAGTTCAACCTGGAGCTTTCCGTTTCTGCAACTCGGCTTCATGCCGGAACTGGGCTGCACCGCGCTGTTGCCCCGCCTCGTGGGCTATGGCCGCGCGCTTGACATCTGCCTGACCTCGCAGAAACTGACCGCGCGCGAAGCCAAGGAAATTGGGCTGATCACTCGGGTTGTTGCCGACGACAAAGTGATCGAGGAGGCTGTTGCGCTGGGCGAAAAGCTGGCGAGCGTGCCTAGGCTGCAAATGCAGTTGACCCGCGAAATGTTCCGCAAGAACGCGCTGGAGCCTGACACCAACACTTACCTCAGGACCGAGACCGACGCTTTCATCGAGATGCTGCGCGCGGCAAAACGCGCCCGCGAAGCGTCGTCTTCCAGCTGATTGGCAAACGAAGGCAGAACAACGCACCAAGACTGGCTGCTGATTGAGCCTACGCGGACGGGCCCGATATGCCGACCGGAGGAAGGCCGCGCGTTGTCGTTTGCTGGATTGGCGAGGACGGCTGCCTTTGCACTCCGGCCCGGCCTCTAGCCGCCAGATGTTCGTACCTAGATTGATGTCGCACTATCGCCTGTGCAGAAGCATTCGGAGGGGGAAAACTCCCAAGCCAAACATCTTGCGCTGCCAAATTTTGGCGTTAACATCAGAATTATATATATGTTAAAATGATGCTTGGGACGGATATCTGATCGATGACCAATGAGGAGTTCGCGGCCTTTGGCCTCCAGCCGCCGCCTGCACGTCTTGATCCGCCTGCGGGCCCGCCCAACGTCGCTTCCCTTCTCGACCGCGCCGTCGCGAGCTGCCCAAACGACGAAGCGCTGGTTGATGCCACACGGCGCATGTCCTTTGCGGAACTCGCGGCCGCGGTCGATGCCGCCGCCAGCATGTTCGACGCTACGGGAATTCGTCCGGGAGATCGCATCGCGGCCTCTCTTGGAAATGAAGCAGGTATCGTTATCGGCTTTTTCGCCG
>CAIWFP010000051.1 GCA_903911985.1 uncultured Sphingomonadales bacterium | reverse complement strand
GCCTTCAGCCCCAGACGGTGCGCCTTGCCGATCACGGCATTGCGGCTGACTCCGCCAAGTTCCTCGGCGATCTGGGAGGCGGTCGAACCACCTTCCCACATCTTGGTCAGCTTTTCGATGCGTTCGTCGGTCCAGCTCATCGTGTATCCAAATCTTAGCTCGGCCATATTTTGCCGGGGGGGAGATGCGCTTGCCTTGGCGCTTGTCTCCCGATAGTCCCCCGCAGATGGCTGATCAACCCCACACCGCAATGGCTTTTGCTTCACAACCACCTTCGCCGGCCTTTCCGCCGCAGGGAGTGCCCCTCATCGGGCGGGTTAACTGGCTCGGCCTATGGACACTCTACATGAAAGAGGTCCGCCGTTTCATGAAGGTGCAGACCCAGACCGTATGGGCGCCAGCGGCCACTACATTGTTGTTTCTGGTGATTTTTACCGTCGCGATGGGGCGCGGCGGGCGCGAAGTGCTGGGGGTGAACTTTGCCACTTTCGTCGCTCCCGGCCTCATCGTTATGGGCATGATGCAGAACGCCTTCGCCAATTCCAGCTTTTCGCTGATGGTGGGCAAGATGCAGGGTACGCTGATCGATTATTTGATGCCGCCCCTGTCAGAGGGCGAAATGATGTGGGCGCTGATCGGGGCCGCGGTCACCCGCTCGCTGCTGGTGGGGCTGGCGCTGGCGGGGGCGATGCTGGTGTGGCCCGGCGTGAGCCTGCATGTGGCGCACCCGTGGGCGGTGGTTTGGTTCGGCCTGAATGGGTCCGTGCTGCTGGCGCTGGTCGGTCTCCTGACCTCGATCTGGGCGGACAAGTTCGACCATAACGCGGCTGTCACCAATTTCATTATCCAGCCGCTGTCGCTGCTCTCGGGCACGTTTTACGTTATCGACAATCTGGCCCCGGCGTTTCAGGCGGTGAGCCGGGTGAACCCCTTCTTCTTCGTGATCTCGGGCTTCCGCTTCGGTTTTCTGGGCCGGTCCGATCTGGGCAACAGCAATGATGCGGTACTGCATGGCGCGGTGGTGCTGGGGGTTATCAATCTGGTCCTCGTGGTCATCACCTATGCGGTGCTGCGCTCTGGCTGGAAGCTGAAAAGCTGAATGGGGCCGACATGATGGATAACAGGGCGAATATAGCGGCTGGCATGGCGGCTGGGCAGGGCCATGGCCGTCGCGCGGTGGTATTGCTCTCCGGCGGGCTGGATTCGATGGTGACGGCAGGGCTGGCGCGCGAGGCGGGCTATGAGATTTGCGCGCTGACCATCGACTATAATCAGCGCCACGCCCGCGAGATCGACGCTGCCCGCACGATCGTGGGCGCGCTGGGGGTGAAGCGGCATGTGGTTTTGCCGCTGGATCTGCGCCAGTTTGGCGGCTCGGCCCTCACCGACGATATAGCCGTGCCGAAGGGCGGCGTCGGCGTGGACATACCCGTCACCTATGTGCCGGCACGCAATCTGGTGTTTCTCTCGCTCACACTGGCCTGGGCGGAGGCTCTGGGCGCGCGCGACATCTTCATCGGGGTGAACGCGCTGGATTATTCGGGCTATCCCGATTGCCGGCCCGAGTTCATCGCCGGCTTTGCCGCTCTGGCGGACCTTGCCACCAAGGCGGGGGCGCAAGGGGAAAGTTTTGCCATTCACGCGCCACTGCAGCATCTGGGCAAGGCCGATATCGCGCGGGCGGCGTACCGGTTGGGGCTGGACGCGGGCATGTCGTGGTCCTGCTACGATCCGCAGCCCGATGGCAGTGCTTGTGGTCTGTGTGATTCGTGCCGGTTACGGCTCGCCGGGTTTGCCGAGGCGGGACTGGAAGACCCCCTTCGCTACGCTACCCGGGTCTGAGGCAATTCAGCGACAGATTGACGGCCAGCTTCGCGGATTTCGCCGGATAACCAGTGGGCCCGGCAGTGGCCCGGGCGTTTAGTGGCTCAGGCCATGCCGCAGGCGATACCGCTCACCGTCGAAATCCTCGAATATTTCGTCGAGCGCGGGATGCTCCACCGGGTTGCCGCTGGCGTCGGCCACCAGATTTTGCTGGCTGACATAGGCGATATAGCTCGATTCCTCATTCTCGGCGAAGAGGTGATAATAGGGCTGCTCGCGCGGGGGGCGCGCTTCCTTGGGGATCGATTCATACCATTCCTCGCTATTGGCGAAGACGGGGTCGATATCGAACACCACGCCGCGGAAATCAAACAGCTTGTGGCGGACGACCTCGCCAATCGAAAAGCGCGCGCGCGAGGCGCGGGGCATGTCAATCCGGCGGCCAGCCTGTGGTGAAAAGAAAATCGCACGATCCATGGAGAGAGATATAGGGGTGGGGGCCGGGCGAAACAAGCGATGCCTTGGCATTAATCCCCACCTTGCGCTTTTTCAGGGCTTGGCAAGACGGTTGCCTTGGGCTAACGGCGCGACTTCTTGACGGCCCGGTGAGGAAACTCGCCAGATTACGCCTCTGCGGAGAGGTGGCAGAGTGGTCGAATGCACCGCACTCGAAATGCGGCATAGGTGCAAGCCTATCGGGGGTTCGAATCCCTCCCTCTCCG
>CAIWFP010000050.1 GCA_903911985.1 uncultured Sphingomonadales bacterium | reverse complement strand
GCCGCTGGTTGATCGACAACCTGCTGCCGCGCTTCGGCATAACCGGCACCACGATCGACGCCTCCGACAACGCCGCATGGGAAGCCGCGATCCGGCCCAATACCAAGGTGTTCTTCTTCGAAACGCCCGCCAACCCGACCATGGATATCGTTGATATCGCAGCGGTTTGTGGTCTCGCGCGCGAGCACGGCATTGTGTCCGTGGTGGACAATGCCTTTGCCACCAGCGCGTTGCAACGCCCGCTGGATCTCGGCGCCGATGTCGTCGCCTATTCCGCCACCAAGCTGATGGACGGACAGGGCCGGGTGCTGGCCGGGGCCGTTTGCGGCAGCGCGGAATGGATCAACGGCGTGCTGCTGCCCTATCAGCGCAACACCGGCGCCACCCTCTCGCCGTTCAACGCCTGGGTGGTGCTGAAGGGGCTGGAGACGCTGGACCTGCGCGCCAATGCCCAGGCCGATGCGGCGCTGATTGTCGCCAATTTCCTCGAAACCCGTGTGCCGCGTGTGCTGCATCCCGGCCTTGCCAGCCATCCCCAGCACGAACTGGTGCGCCGGCAAATGCACAAGCCGGGCTCGATCTTCTCCTTCGAGATCGAGGGGGCGCGCAAGGAAGCCCATGCCATTCTCGACGCGCTGGAGCTGATCGATATCTCGAACAACATCGGCGATACCAAGACGCTGATGACCCATCCGGCCTCCACCACCCATTCCAGCCTGACACCCGAAGTGCGGGCCGATATGGGCGTGGGCGAGAATATGCTGCGCATCAGCGTGGGGCTGGAAGATCCGCAGGATCTGATCGACGATCTGGATGCGGCGCTGCGCAAGGTGGGGCTTTAAGGGGGGCTTAAGGGCCACTTAAGCGCGGCTTAAGAGGGTAAGATGCGAGGGGGTTACCCCCTCGCTCTCCCTTTCCCTGTCGTCGTCGCGTGCCGCTCACCCTTCGCGTCTGGTTTCAGCGGCGCAGGCGATTATTGCCGCTTCGCGGCGGGGCGTGACGTTGAGGTGGTGTGCAACGTAGACACTAATGGGAGCGCGAGGGCCAACCGATTTACAAGGTAAATCGGCACATAAGCGCCAACCGATTTACAGGGCAAATCGGCACATCAAGCGAGTCCCCCGCATCTTCTCTTTCCCTTTCCCTTCCCCTCGCACTCCCGCTTGCAGCCGCCCGCGCCCGACGCTAGGCTGGGGGCATGAAAGAACTGTTCCAGCATTCGGCTACCACTGATGGCGTTACCGTGCGGGTTGCGGTGAGTTTCCTGCCCGAGCAATCGCGTATCGAGATGGGCAAGTGGTTCTGGGTGTATCACATCCGGATCGAGAATGATTCGAACCAGACCTTGCACCTTGTCACCCGGCATTGGAAAATTACCGATGGCGGCGGGGCGGTGAATTATGTCGATGGCGAGGGCGTGGTGGGCGAGAAGCCGGTGCTGCACCCGGGGCAGAGCCACGATTATGTTTCCGGCTGCCCGCTGAACACGCCCAACGGCAGCATGGAGGGCTATTACACCTTCCGCCGCGAGGATGGCGAGGAGCAGCGCGTGGCGATTCCTCACTTCCCGCTGATGGCGCCGGCGACGGCCGGTTGAGGCCGGGGCAGTCTGTCGCCATGAAGGCCGCGCCATGAAACGCACCCATCTGCCGCTCAATGCCCTGCGCGTATTGGATGCGGCCGCGCGGCATTTGTCCTTTACCCGCGCCGCCGACGAGCTGGCGGTGACGCCGGCCGCCGTGGGGCAGCAGATCCGCGCGCTGGAAGATTTGCTGGGCGTGGTGCTGTTCCGCCGCACGGCCAAGGGGCTGGAGCTGACCGAGGAGGCCTCCGCCGGGCTGGAGCCGCTGCGCGAGGGTTTCCTGCAGTTCGAGGCGGCGGTGCAGGCGATGCAGGCGGGGCAATCGGCCCACGTTTACACGCTGGCGGTGCCGCGCGAGTTTTTTGCCGCCTGGGCCGCGCCGCGTCTGGCAGCCTATCGCGCGGCGCACCCCGATGCGCGAATCGTGCTGGTGGATGGCGAGGGTGGCGATTTCGCGCAGGCCAATCTCGATCTGGCGGTTATTTTGGCCGAGGGTCCGGGCGAATTGGAGGGCGTGGCCCTGGGGCCAGCCCTGCGCGTGACGGTGGGGGCGGGCGAATGGATCGCCTGGCCGGGCGATCCGCATCCCGCTGGCGATGGTGACGCGCTGCTGCATGTGGGCGATGCCGGGGAGGCAATTGCCGCCGCTGCCGCGGGTATGGGCCGGGCGCGGGTGCCGCAGCTGTTGGCGCAAGGTTGGCGTGAGCTGGGGCGCATTGACGCGATGGGCGAGGCGGAACCGGCGCGGCGTGCCTATTGGCTGGTGGCGCCTTTGCCGCAGTGGCGCCAGAAGAAGGTGCAGGCTCTGGTGAAGCACCTCACGAGCCATCTCGCCGAGGGGTGAGGGCGGTTTCCGGCTGGTCAGCTCAGGCGGCTGGCGGGCAAACATGCCGGTATGTCGGGCAGGCGCGAAAATGTCGGGTGGGATTGACCCGCCAGCCTGGCACCCGGTCTTTTATACCAAGGTCCGATGAGCTTGACTCATCGGACCTTGGTTAAGCCCGTGTGGCGCTTGAACATTTCCAAGGCGTGATGCGTCAGCATCTCAGCGCCTTGGTATTACGTCAGCAGAATCAGGGCATCGGCGCTGGCCGGGGCGGCATTGTGCGTTGATTTTGGGAGCGTTGATTTTGGGAGCGTCGACGTTGGGAGCGTTGATGCTGGGGGCGTTGATGTTGGGGGCGTTGAGTCGCCGTCCTCGACCGTGCTGCTGGCTTGAGCCTGCGAGGCGGCTTGTGCCCGCGCGGTCATGCGTTCCAGTTGTTGGCGCAGGCGGCGGTTTTCCGCCTGCAGCTGGATCCATTCGGTGCGTTCGCGCAGGCTGGGCTGGGCAGGTTGCTCGGCGTGGCGCGAGGGTCCGGGGCTGATGTTTCGCGCCGGGACGCTTCGGACAGGGCTGTTTCGGGCCGGATAGTAGCGTGCCGGTTGGATTCGCCGGCGTACCATGGACAGGCGGCCGGCGCTGGCCAGCCAATTGCCAATTGCATCCCACAGGCCAGCCTGGGGTCTGGCAAGGGCTGTATCGCGGATGAGGGCCGAACGGGTGGAAGTGGGCAACTCAGGCTCCTTCGTGGCGGGGCGGGATGTGTCTATGCCCCTTTTCCCGGGATATCTGCGTGAGGGATGCTGCGTGAGGGATGTGAAGCGTCCCGGGTTTCCCGGAGGCTCCTACTTGTGAGAAGGAGCTACCATGAACAAGACGACCAACAAGTTTTCGCCTGAGGTCCGTGATCGCGCGGTGCGGATGGTTGACG
>CAIWFP010000049.1 GCA_903911985.1 uncultured Sphingomonadales bacterium | reverse complement strand
TGACTGCGTGCGTCTCGCGTGGCGCTCGGGTGCCATGGTGGGCAAGTCGGACCTTGTGATCAGTGAATACAAACAGTTCCTGGGGGCCGCCGACCCGCGCCGCTATCCCGGGGAGGTTCTGGCAGTGGTCGATGCGGGCATCGCCAGTGGCGCGCTCGATGCCAGCTCCATCACTGTTTCCGAGCCACGCGCCACGGCCAGCAACAAGATCAACCGCGAACACGATCGCGACTCGCTGCCCGCCTATTACAAGGACGCAAAGGCGCCGAACGCTAATCCCAAAACCGTGGTTGGCGCGGCCGATGCCCATTTGAGCTATGGCGAGAATGCGAAAGCTGCGGAGCTTTACCAGTTGGCACTGGGCAAGCCCGGCATCGACACCGATACGGTACTCAACCGTCTGGGCATCGCGCAGGTGGGCGCGGGCGACTATGCTGGCGCACAGGCCACCCTTGCCAAGGTGCAGGGCAAGCGCAAGCCGCTGGCCGCCTTGTGGAGCATCTATGCGCAGTCAAAGGCGGCCGGAAAATAAGCCCGGCAGATAGCCGAAGCTGAAATTGAGGCGGGCCGGAGGAAACTTCGGCCCGTTTTTCTGGGATATCGGCAACCGGGACGGCGCCTCAGGTCACGCCTCAGGTCACGCCTTAGGTCACGCCTTAGGTCACGCCTCAGGTCACGCCTCAGGTAACCGGGCTGAAATCGCCGGTTGCCTCGTCGAGCAGGTGGAGCACGCCATCGGAAATAGCGAAGAAGGCTCCGCGCAACCGCAAGGTGCCTTCGCGTTCAGCCTCGCGGATGCAGGGAAAGCCGCGCAAATTGGCGAGACTTACCCGCACGCCCGCCTGTTCCATCGCCCGCTCGGCCACGCGCCCGGTTGTCCCATGCGCCGCCACCACAGGCCCGCGTGCCTCGTCCAGCAGCGCGATCCAGTCCGCGATGAAACCGCCAGCGCCGGGCTCGGCGCCATAAAGCTCGCGGGTGAGGGCGGCCCTGCAACCGCCGCACATGCCGTGGCCCAGAACCACGATCTCCTTGACCTTCAGCACCTGAACGGCAAATTCCAGCGCCGCTGAAACACCGTGATGGCCGGGTGTGGTTTCGAAAGGCGGCACCATTGCCGCGACATTGCGCACAACAAAGATCTCGCCGGGGTCAACATCAAACACCTGCGCCGGATCAACCCGGCTGTCGGAGCAGGCAATGACCATGACCTCGGGGTTCTGCCCGTCGCGCAAGGTCGCCCAACGCTGGCGATTGGGTGTCCAGGAAGTGTCGCGGAAACGGTGGTAGCCGGCGAGGAGCCGGTCCAGCTGGGGAGAAGGAGATTCGGCCATGGGCGCTCATTGAACCAGTTGAGACGGCCTCGCAAGCGGGAGAATCGGTGGCGCCGCCAGCCATCTTTCGCGCAATTTCCTCTGGCAAGGCGCCGCGCATGGGCCTATCTGGCCGGAATGAATGATCTGTCTTCCCCGCTCAATGCCGCTGCGCCCGGCGAAAATGGCACTGCCACCCCGGCTGCCACCCCGGCCACCACGCCGCCAATGGCCCGCAAGCCCGACTGGATCCGCGTCAAGGCGCCCACCAGCAAGGAATATGGCGCCACCCGCGATCTGATGCGCGGCCTCGGCCTCAACACCGTGTGCGAGGAGGCCGCCTGCCCGAACATTGGCGAGTGCTGGAGCAAGAAGCACGCGACGGTGATGATTCTGGGCGATGTCTGCACCCGCGCCTGCGCCTTCTGCAATGTGAAAACCGGCATGCCCCGCGCGGTTGACGCCGCCGAGCCCGAGCATGTCGCCGAGGCCGCCGCCAAGCTGGGGCTGGAGCATATCGTCATCACCTCGGTGGACCGCGACGATCTGCCCGATGGCGGGGCGGGGCAATTCGTGAAGGTGATCGAGGCCCTGCGCCGCGTGACGCCCACCACCACCATCGAGATCCTCACGCCTGATTTTCGCGGCAAGATGCGCGCCAGCGTCGAGGCGATCGTGGCCGCCGGGCCAGATGTTTATAACCACAATCTGGAGACCGTGCCCCGGCTCTATCCCACCATCCGCCCCGGCGCGCGCTATTACGCCTCGCTGCGGCTGCTGGAGGAGGTGAAGGCCCACAACCCGCTGATCTTCACCAAGAGCGGCCTCATGCTGGGCCTTGGCGAGCAGCGACTCGAAGTGCATCAGGTGATGGACGACATGCGCTGCGCCGGCATCGATTTTCTGACCATGGGCCAATATCTGCGGCCCACCAAACGCCACGTCGAGGTGGCCGAGTTCGTCACCCCGCAGGCGTTTTCGGCCTATGGCGCTATTGCCCGGGCCAAGGGCTTTCTGCAGGTGGCGGCCAGCCCGCTCACCCGCTCGTCCTATCACGCCGGCGAGGATTTCGCGCAGATGCGGGCCGCGCGGGAAGCGCAATTGACTAAAGCGACCCGCTGATTCCATGCCCGGTATTCAAGAAACCCGACGGCTGCCCTATAGCTGCGAGCAGGTCTTCGACATGGTGGCCGATGTGGCGCGCTATGGCGAATTCCTCCCTTGGGTGGTGGCCACCCGCGTCAAATCCGACAGCGACACCGAAATGGTCGCCGACATGCTGGTCGGCTTCAAGGCGCTGCGCGAGAAGTTCACCAGCC